>JABMNR010000132.1 GCA_013203465.1 Alphaproteobacteria bacterium | reverse complement strand
CCATATTGATCATATCGCGGAGCTGCGGGGTGTTCGGGATCACTGGCATTAGTTGCCTCCGGTGTTACAGCATCAGATGGTGTGGTTGTCGCGACCGTTCCAGTGTCGGAGCCCTGGAGCATGGCATCGAGGTCGGTAGCGGCCACCTCGGCATACGGGGTCATGTCGCCCGACACCACCCCGGGATAGTCGCGTGCCGCATTGTACCAGAGCTTTAAGAACGGCTTGGCCGCGTCGCCCAGGTCGGCGATGATCGCGCTCGCGAAGTCACCGAATTTCCGCGCGCCTGCCTCGACGTGATAAACCGCCAGAATGGCGCCCTCGGCCATGATCTCCGGGTCGATGCCCGCGTTCAGTTGGCCTTTCAGCTTAGCGCGCAGTTTGCGCCGCGCCTCATCAGCGCGATCGGAGGTCACCAGCTTGTTGTTGGCGCCGTAGCCGGCTGGGAGCGTTGCGGCCGGGCTGGCGGCCTGCTCGGGTGCTGCTGGCGGCATGGGTTCGGCGGCCGGCTCCACCCCGGGAGCCAGGATTTGCTCGCCTTGGTCGGTGCGCTCTGTCTCTAAGGCTTCCCGCCCGCCGCTATCTGGAGCCGTTTGGTCGCGACCATCTGCTGCATCTTCGCGAGTTCGGTCAGCTTGGCCTTGGCCCCCGGTGTCGGAGCGTCGTCCGCCATCGCGCGGAGCTGATTCGCTCGCAGGCGCGAATTGACTTCCTTCTTTTTCAGTGTTCCAGGCGAAGGGAATTTCTGCATCGTCGGGCCTTTCCGCTGGCGACCACTGCTCATCCAATACCGCGCGGACCTGAGCGTCAATATCCGCTTCGATCTCATCGAGACGACGATCCGCTTCGGCTATCGCGTCCTGCAGGTCGCGCGTGTTTTCTACATAGGCACGCGCTACGTCCAATGAAGGGAAGCGCGCTAATGCTTGTTCATTTTGCCGTGCTTCACGCGCCGTCAACCCACGCGCCGCAGCATCGCCCACGTCTTCGGCGGCATAGGTACGGCTCCGCCCCTCGGCTTGCGCGAAAGCATCGCTGCGGATCGCATCAAGGAAATCGGCGATGGTCGAGTCTTCCGGGATGTAGCCGGCCTCCTCGGCTGCCTCGCGTAACCTGTCGAGGCGTTTGCCGCCGACCGCCGTGCCGCTGGACGATGCCGTGGGCCTGCGCAACATCTGGAAAGCCTGGGCGTCGAGGATGGTGCGGATGTCGCCGATCATCGGGTCGGACGGATCGATACCGCCCTGATCGCGGATGAACTGCATCAGCGGGACCGGGGCGTCGCGGAAACGCTTGGGGCGTGTCGCGGCTGCCGCCGAGTTGCCGTCGACGTTTGTGCCGACCTGCCGGCGCTCGGGGGCCGCCTTCGTCTCAGCAGCCACGGGTTTCGGTTCGACCGTCGGCACAGCCACCTGCTCCGCCGCGCCAACCCGCTCACGCACTTCGGCCTCGCGCTTCTTGGAGAAGACCCACCCGTTTGCTTTGGCATTCCACAGAGGCCGGGCTTTCATGCCCTCGAACAGGGCCTCAGACGCGCTTTCATGGCTTGTTTGAGCGGACGGGCAATGCCGAACCGTTTCTTGAGTGCTGTCGTGCCCCTGATCTGACCTTGCGGCGCGTCGTATCTGCCAGACCTTTCGCGGCTACCGAACGCCTGGCC
This sequence comes from Alphaproteobacteria bacterium, assembly GCA_013203465.1. Taxonomy (GTDB): domain Bacteria; phylum Pseudomonadota; class Alphaproteobacteria; order Thalassobaculales; family Thalassobaculaceae; genus JABMNR01. Next base: position 542 of record JABMNR010000132.1, on the reverse strand, counting down.
CCTGACCAGCTTGCGGGTGTTAGGAACCAGTTTGCCACGAAACATGCGTTCAGAAGGCTCGCCTTTTCCGAGATATGCCGCGAGGTAGTAGCCGGATCGTTCCGGGTGTGTGTCCTTTGCCAGATGCCATGATCCCCAGACGCTACAGGAGAACTCGCCTTCTGTCCGACCTTGCGCGATTGTTCGGGGCGTGTGGGCTAAGGGTTCGCCAAGAAGATCGGATAGGTAGGACGCGATGGCCTTTCGCTTCCCATGCGGCAGATGAAAGGCGAGGTGCCAGTGCTCACCCAGCTCTGGCGTTGCTTCGCGCACCCAAAGATACAGGAAGCCACCGCGACACCGTGCGCCGATCCATTTTCTCAGCAACTCGACCAGGTAGGCAATTCGCTCGACGGCAGATTGTGCAAAGAGGGGATTCGGTATAGGTAACGCGCGAGCTATATATATAGGCGGCTTCCGTAACTCGGGCGTTTCAGCCGATCCGATAGAGCCTGATGCGGTGGGTTGCGTGTCCAGTTTCTTGGCCTCGATTGCCTGCCGAT
>JABMNR010000131.1 GCA_013203465.1 Alphaproteobacteria bacterium | reverse complement strand
TTTCGGTATGAAAATTTGAGAGGAAGCCATTATATTCTCCGATTATCGGCGGTTCATCGGGAGTCTGAGGGCTGTGGAGTCTTATAACCTATGGGCCTCACAGGCTAACATGATTAATCGGAATTCAGTTGTTTCGCGAACCGCCACGGGCTCGCGGCCGTGGCCATTCGCCAGCGCTCGATGATCGGATCAGTCCCTCATAGCCTTGAGTTTGTCATCATATTCGGCGCGATCGATCTCGCCGCGGGCGAACCGTTTCTTCAACACCTCGATGGCGCTTTCCGCACCACCATGTTGGGTGGCTGACGTGGTGTTGATCGCGCGAAAAGCACCGACGAGCAACACCGCCACGACGCCGATCACCACAAGCATCATGACCCAGTGGAAGATCATACCACTCGCGCCGAATTCCCACATCGACCCCGGCCCCATATGGTAGCCGTACTCGCCGTTCTGGCCATCCGCCAACGCCGTACCCGCGACGCCTCCGGCGAGCAGGGCCGACAGGCTCAACACTCCGATCATTCTAGGTAGGAACCGCATCTTCTCCTCCGGTATGTGATCCTGACGAACGCAAACCATGAGCGCCTTGTGCCCTCGGCGCTTTGAGTTGCATCAATGGGCGCTTCGTAAGACGCGTCTGGTGGCGGTAGTCTTCCGGCTATCAGAGACGGCGCTTCATAATTGGGATGAATAGAATGGATCAGGACGGTCCCACCGACGCGACCAACGCCCTCGCCGGCATCCGCGTCGTTGAGTTCAGCCATATGATCTTCGGGCCGTCCTGTGGCCTCGTGCTGGCCGATCTGGGCGCCGACGTCATCAAGGTGGAGCCGCCGGAGATCGGCGATCGGACCCGTCGGTTGCGCGGAGCCGGAGCCGGTTTCTTTCCGATGTTCAACCGCAACAAGCGAAGCCTCGCGCTTAACGTCAAAACCGCGGCGGGGCTTGCCGTGGCGCGCCGGCTGATCGATGGCGCCGACGTGCTGATCGAGAATTTCCGGCCGGGGGCGATGGACCGCCTGGGGCTTGGATACCAGGCGTTGCGGGACAGCAACCCGGGGCTGATTTATTACTCGGCCAAGGGATTCCTCCCCGGCCCGTACGAGCACCGCGCCGCACTCGACGAGGTGGTGCAGATGATGTCGGGCCTGGCCTACATGACCGGGCCGCCGGGCCGCCCGCTGCGGGCCGGGGCATCGGTGGTCGACATTATGGGCGGGGCGTTCGGGGTGATCGGCATCCTCGCCGCGTTGCGGGAGCGGGAACGAACCGGCCGTGGTCAGCGGGTGACCAGCGCTTTGTTCGAAAGCGCGGTTTTTCTCTGTGGGCAGCACATGCTGCAGCATCAGGTGACCGGCGCTCCAGCCAAACCCATGCCGATGCGGGACCCGGCCTGGGCGGTGTACGACGTGTTCACCTGCCGTGACGGGGCGCAGGTGTTCGTCGGCGTCGTCAGCAACACCCAGTGGCGGGACTTCTGCGCGGACTTCCAGCTCGACGATCTGCTGGCCGACTCGGAGTTGGCGTAAAATCCCGATCGCTGCCAACATCGGGAACGGTTCATCCCGCGTATCCGGAGCCTCTTCGCCGAGATGACACAGGAGGATCTTATCGCCCGGTGTGAGGCGTTGGGCCTGCCGTACGCGCCGATCGGCCGCCCCGAGGACTTAGATGGCGACCCTCATTTGCGGGAGTCCGGCGGGCTTGTCCCCGTGACCTTGGACGACGAGCAAACAGCCATGGCACCGGCTCTACCGCTCAGTTTCGACGGCGCTCGCCCGGTGCCGCGCTATGATTTACCAAAACTTGGCGAGCACAGCGACGCTATCGCGGCGGAACTTGGGTTCTCCCCCGCGGAGATCGCGGCGTTTCATCGTGACGGAGTCCTTGATTGAGCGAGGTTTGATGGTGACCGACCCGAGCCTGTTGTCCCTGATCGAAGCATCCGCACGGATCGCCGACGGACGTCTTACGTCGCGGGCGCTGGTATCAGCCTGCCTCGACCGGATCGCGCGGCTGGACCCGGTGCTCAGCACCTGGGTAGCGCTCGACGCCGGCCGGGCGTTGACGTTAGCGGCGGAGGCCGATGCGGCAATCAGCGCCGGCCGGCGTCGAGGACCGCTGCATGGCATTCCCTATGGCGTGAAGGACATTCTGTTCACCGCCGATTTCCCCACTCGGGCCGCCTCGCGCCTGCCGTTCGCCGTGCCGGAGGAGGCGGAAGCGATGGTGATCCAACGCTTGCGAGAGGCCGGCGCGATCCTGCTCGGCAAACTCAATACCTATGAATTCGGTACCGGCAACGGTGCCGTCTATGACGATCTGCCGGTTCCGCCGGCGCGTAACCCGTGGAATCCGGACCACTTCACCGGCGGATCCAGCACCGGGCCGGGGGCCGCTGTCGCCGCCCGCATGGTGCCGTTCGCACTGGGCACCGATACCGGTGGATCGGTCCGGCTACCGGCCGCCGCCTGCGGGGTCGTCGGGCTGAAACCAACCTATGGGCTGGTGCCCCGGTCCGGCATGCTGTTGAACTGTCCGTCGCAGGATCATATCGGCCCGTTCGCCCGCACGGCCGCCGATGCGGCGTTGGTTCTGGATGCGATCGTCGGCGCCGACCCGCTGGACCCCGCCAGCGTCCGCCACCCGCTATCGCCGCCGCGCGGTGCGGGGCTTGATGGGCTGGCGGTTGCGGTGGTGCGGGGGTTTCATACCGGTGATCCCCAGGCGACTCCCGAGATCGCCGCCGGGTTCGAGCGGGTGATTGAACTGCTGTCGGCGGGCGGCGCGCGGGTCGTTGAGCGGGAGACCAAGATCGGCACTCACGACTTCCGGGCATGTTCGCGAGTGATCAACGCCGCCGAAAGCGCGGCCATTCATCGGCATTGGTTGGACACGCCGGGTGCACGGATCGGCTCCGCCTTGCGCGACAAGCTGGAAGGCGCATTTGGGCTTCCGGCCTCAGCGTATCTGGACGCGGTGCGGTGGCGGCGCGTGCTCGCGGGAGACATTGATCGCTTGTTCGGTGACTGTGATGTGCTGCTTTGCGCCGGCACGATGACGGCCGCACCCCGGATTGACGACGAACAAGGCTGCATCGATTTTACCGGCAATTCCGCCATGGCGGCGTTCAACCTCTCCGGCTCGCCGGCCATCAGCGTTCCGTGTGGCTTCGACGGCCAAGGTTTACCGCTGAACGTCCAGTTCGCGGCGCGGGCGTTCGACGAGGCGGCGCTGTTCCGCGTGACCTTCGGGTTGGAAGCGGCGCTCCAGGTGCATGACCGCTGTCCACCGGATCCGACGGGCACGGCCGCCGATTACGCGGCGCCGCCGTCGCCGCCGTCGCGGGAGGGGCGGGCGGCGATGCTGGTCGAGCGCTTGCGCAATACGGCGGCACGTATTCCCCGCCCGCTGCCGGACGCCCTGGAACCGGCACACGTGTTTCTCGCCGACGAGCGGATGATTCAAATTCGGGAACCATCATGACCGGCAACACCTTGACGGCCACGGGTGCGGCGCGGGCCATCGCCGATGGAAAGCTGTCCTCGGTTGAACTGACCACCGCCTGTCTTGATCGCATCGACGAGCGTGCCGACACCGTGCGGGCGTGGCTGCACCTGGCGCGGGACCAGGCGCTGGTGCTGGCGGCGGAGCGCGATCGGGAGCAAGCGGCCGACATGCTCCGTGGTCCCCTGCACGGCGTGCCGTTCGGGGTGAAGGACGTGATCGATGTGGCGAGGCAGCCGGGCACCCATAACTCACCGCTGCACGCCGATCGGATAGCGGTCGACGACGCCGGGTGCGTGGCGCTGCTGCGGGCGGCCGGGGGCATCCCGCTCGGTAAGACCGATACCATCGAGTTCGCCGCCGGCGGGCGTCTGCCGTTGACCCGAAACCCGCATAATCCAAACCACACAGCCGGCGGATCGTCGAGCGGGTCTGGCGCGGCGGTGGCCGATATGCAGGTGCCGATCGCGCTGGGCACCCAAACCGGCGGCTCGGTAATCCGGCCCGCCGCCTATTGCGGCATCTACGGGATGAAGCCGACCTGGGGGGTGGTCAGCCGGGAAGGGGCCAAGCTGTACGCCGCCACCCTGGACACCATCGGCTGGTACGGACGCTCGGTCGAGGATGTGGCGCTGGTGGCCCGAATTTATGGCCTGATACTCGATCCGGCGCCGGTGGTGCCGGAGGCGACGCAGCTCAAAATCGCCGTCTGCCGCACGCCGTACAGCGATCATGCCTCACCGACGGCGCAAGCCGCGCTGGAGGATGCGGTCGAGACGCTGGCCAAGGCCGGCGCGACGATCATACCCCTGGAGTTGCCCCTGGAGTTCGATCACCTGAACGACGCCAAGGAAGCCATCATGCGTGGCGAGGGGCGGGCCGCCTTCCTGCCCCACGCCCGGGCCTATGGCGAGGCGTTGCATGACGGCTTGAGGAGCCATACCGAAAACCGGACGGGGCTCACTCCGGCACGTCTGAAAGCGGCGCTCGACTATGCCGCCCATTGCCGGGTCGTCTTCGAAGCGCATTACCGTGGGGTCGACGCGATCCTGACCTTCTCGGCCAGCGGCGAGGCCGACATCGGCCTCGACTACACCGGCAACCCGATGCTGCAATCGCTGTGGACCGTGTTGCATGTTCCGGTCGTGGCCATCCCGACTCAGGACGGGCCGTCAGGCCTGCCGCTAGGGATCAAGCTGGTGGGCTTCCGCTTCGCCGACGCCGAGTTGCTGGCCGTGGCGCAAACCGTCGCGCGCGTGATCGATCCCTGGTTCGGGCGGGTCAGGATCCCGGGATGATCCCCGCCGGCAGGCTGGCGCAGTACTTGGCGATCTCACCCGGTGTGGTGATCCATAGCCGTTCGCGATGCTCCAGAATATGCGTCATCGCGCGCCGCAGCGCCCGCAGCCGGAACGGTTGGCCGATGACGAAGGGGTGGATCACCACGGTGAACACCAACGGCCATTTCGCGGATTGGTGCAGCATCTCGTCGAACTGGTCGACGATCATGTCCTCGAACTCACGGGCGCTGTGCTGGCGGAACACCATGGCAGGCGAGTCGTTAAGCTCGATGGAATAGGGCACCGACAGGATCGGGCTGGAGCGGGTGCGCATCCAGAACGGCTGGTCGTCGGCCGGCCAATCCATCACGTAGTCGTAGCCGGCTTCCTTCAACAGATCGAGGGTGACCGGGGTCTGCGCCAGATAGGGGCCGAGCCAGCCCCGGGGTTGGGTGCCCATGTGCCGGGTGAGGCTTTCGGTGCATTCAGCGATCAGTCGCGCCTCGTCTTGTTCCGACAGAACATCCTGGCGTTCGGCGTTGGTGCGGCCGTGGCCGACCACCTCGTCGCCGCGCTGTTTGATGCGCTCACCGATCTCCGGGCAGTCGTCCAGCAACAGCGAGTTCAGATTGTGCGAGGCCGGTACCTGCATCTCGTCCAACAGATCGAACAAATACCATTGCCCGACCCTGTTGCCGTAGTCGCGCCAGGCGTAGTTACGGGTCGTCTGCGGGGCGCCAATGACGGTGCTGTCGCTGCCGAGGCCGGACAGAAATCCGAACACCTCGATGTTGTTGCAGAAACAGACAGCGAGCCGCTTGCCGTCGGGCCAGGTGTAGTCGGCGCGAGTGCCGAGCGCGCTGTAGGTGTACCGATCGTGTGTCGGTAATTTCATAGCTCGGCTCTCCCTCGTTGCGTCCAGGCGGAATCTTGACAAGCCGCGCTCCCGACCGTCAACTGTCAACAGTATTGAAGCACCTTTCAGTCCGAGTGGGAGGCGGTTATGCGGCCCTGGGACGGCACCATTCCAGAAGAAGAAAACCGGCGTTACGACGCGGCTGGTTTTGGTCGGCCGAGCGGCATCGGCAAGCGTCCGGCGCTGCTGATCATCGACGTTCAGTATCGAACGGTCGGCACCGAACGGAAGCCCTATTGGGAGGCGATCAAGGAATATCCCACCGCCTGTGGCGATGTGGGATGGGCGGCGGTGGACCACATCCGCACGCTGTTGGCGGAGTTCCGGCGGCTTGGCTTGCCGGTGCTGTATCCGCATGTGGCGCCGAAGAACATCGACACGGATTCCGGTCGCTTGGCCGAGAAGGTGCCTTCCATCATGACCATCGATCAGCACGGCTACGCTTTCGTCGAGGAGGTAGCGCCGCGGAAGGGCGATGTCTTGTTGCCGAAGAAACATCCGAGCGCCTTCTTCGGCACGCCGTTGGTCAGCCATCTGATCGACCTGGGCGCCGACACCCTGTTCGTGACCGGCTGCACGACGAGCGGCTGTGTCCGATCCTCGGTGTCCGACGCGTTCGCGTACAATTTCAGCGTCGTCGTGCCGGAGGAGTGCGTCTACGACCGCAGCCCGACCTCGCACGCGGTCAATCTCTGGGACATGAACGCGAAATACGCCGACGTTATGCCGGCGGCCGAGGCACTCGGTCTCCTGAAAACCCTATCGCCGTCGGCTGATCACCGTGCGGCGAGCGATTGAGAGGCAGCCATGGATGGAGCAACGGGCGGGTCGACGGACGCCGGGCGGATCGCCGATGGGCTGGAGGCGCTGACCCGCTGGTCGGCCGCCTTGTCATGGAGCGACGTTCCGGCGGCGATCCGGAGTAGGGCCGCCGTCGTTTTGGCCGACGATCTGGCGGCCATTATTGCCGCTCGGGCCGAACCCGAAGTCATCGCCCTGCATGACGGCATGGCGTCGTCATCCGGCGGGGCCGAGGCGACGGTATTCAACGCGAGAGGGCAGCGCCTCGACCGCTATTCGGCGGCGGTGGCCAACGGCAGTGCGGCCGATTGGTGCGAGCTGGACGAGGGTTATCGCCGGGTAATCTGCCACGCCGGTTTGTACAGCGTGCCGGCGATCCTGGCCGAGGCTGAGGCGACCGGCGCGACCGGCGAGGATGTGTTGCGGGCGCTGGTTATCGGTTACGAGACGGCGGCGCGCATCGCACGGGCGTTCAGCTATTCCACACTGACCTTGCACCCCCATGGCAGCTTGGCCGCCGTCGGGGCCGCAGCGTCGGTGGCGGCCCTGCGCCGATTGAGCGCCGAGGGCACCGCCGCCGCCCTCAACGCTGCCGCCACCCTGGTGGTGCCGGGACCGTTCAACCACACGGTCGAAGGAGCGCTGGTGCGCAATGTCTGGCCAGGTGTCGGGGCGTGGAGCGGGCTGCGGGCGGTCGATTGGTCGAGTGTCGGCATCGCCGGCAGGCGCGAAGGGCTGCATGACGTCTATGCCGCCGCGTTTGGCGGCACGCCGCACCCAGGGGAGTTGACCGAGGATCTGGGCCAAGCCTGGGCGCTAGTCGACGGTTATCATAAGATTCACGCCTGTTGTCAGTATGCCCATTCCGCCGTCGAGGCGACGTTGGGGTTGATCCATGACCTTGGCGATTGCGGCGACGACACCGACGCGATCGCGCGCATTCATATCGACACCCACTGGAAGGGCCAGCATCTCGACAATGTGCATCCCAAGACCACGCTGGCGGCCAAGTTTTCGATGCAGCACATCCTGGCGACAACGGCGCGGTTCGGTCACGCCGGTGCCGACGCGTTCCACGCTTCGACCTTGAGCGATCCGGCGATCGCCGCCCTGCGCGAGAAAGTCACGATCGGTGCCTGGGAGCCGGAGCCTGGCTGGCCCAATGACCGTCCGGCACGGGTGATCTGGGAGATGCGGGATGGTTCCCGCCATGCCGAGGAGTGCTTGAGCGCCCGAGGTGGGCCGGATCGGCCGTTCGCGCCGGATGAAATTCACGGCAAGATCATGGGCATCATCACCGACCCATACCCCGCCATGCCCGCGGTGATCGAACGGCTTCTGGCGGTGGATCCCGGCTTGCTCGACCAGCGGTGGGATGAGACGGTGGCGCTGATGACCGCCGGGGCGCGGCCGTGACCGAGGCGGTGGATTTTGCCACCGATCTGTTGGTTATCGGCGCGGGCGGCTGTGGGCTGGCCGCCGCGATCGCCGCCCATGACGCCGGGATCGAGGTGGCGGTGGTCGAAAAACTCGACCGACCCGGTGGCAACTCCGCGCTCAGCACCGGCTCGATCCCCGGTGCCGGTAGCAAATATCAGCGCGCCGCCGGGATCGAGGATTCGCCGGAGCGGATGATCGCCGATCTGCTGGCGGTCAGCGGTCATCACGACGCCGATCCGCTGACCCGACTGCTGGCCGAACAATCAGCGCCGTTGGCCGAGTGGCTGATCGACGAACTCGGCGCCCGGATGGAACTGATCACCGCCTACAAACACGTCGGCCACAGCGTGCCGCGCCTGCACGCCCCACGCTCACGTCGGGGACAGGATTTGGTCGATGATTTGCTCAGGTTCGTCGAGGACCGGGGGATTTCGGTCGCGGTCGGCAACCCGGTGGCGGAATTGATCGTCGAGGATGGCGCTGTCGTCGGCGCCAGGATCGAGGATGATCGCATTGCCGCCCGCAAGGTTCTGCTGGCGACCAACGGGTTCGCCGGAAACCGCGATCTGGTCGCCCGCTGGTGTCCGGAGATCGCCGACGCCGAGTATTTTGGGGCTCTCGGCAGCACCGGTGAGGCGGTGCTGTGGGGTGAGCAGGTTGGGGCCGCGCTCGGCAACATGGGGGCCTATCAAGGCTACGCGGCGGTTGCCTATCCCCATGGCAGCCTGCTGTCGTGGACGACGATCGAGAAGGGCGGGGTTCTGGTCGGCGCCAATGGCCGACGGTTCGGCAACGAGGATGCCGGCTATTCCGGGTTCGCGCCGGTGGTCATGGGGCAGGGTGCGTTCGCCTATGCGGTCTATGACACGCGCATTCACCAGATCGCCGCCGAGGAAGAGGAATACGCCGAGATGGCGGAGATGGGAGCGGTCAAATGGGCCGATACACCCGCCGAGCTTGGTCCGCTTCTTGGCGTCGATGGGGTGGCTTTGGCGGAGACGGTAGCGACCTACAACGCCGCCGCGCGCGGTGAGACGGCGGATCCGTTCGGGCGTACTCATTTCAACTTGGCCCCCCTTACGCCGCCGTTCGCGATCGTCAAGGTCAAACCCGGCCTGTTCCATACCCAGGGGGGGCTGCTGGTTGACCAGCACGCCCGGGTGACGCGCGCCGACGGCTCCGTGGTGTCGAACCTGTTTGCCGGCGGTGGTGCCGCCGTGGGCATCAGCGGCCAGACCGGGGCCGGGGGATACGCGTCCGGCAATGGGCTGCTTACGGCGTTGGGCCTTGGCCGGATTGCCGGGTTGCGCGCGGCGGCGGAAGTAAAAGGCGAGGCATGAGCCGGACCAGCATCGCCGCACGGATCGCCCGGTTCGCGGTGGGGTTCGAGTTGGACAGCGTGCCGCCCCCGGTGGTCGACGCCGCCAAGCTGCACCTTCTGGATGCTTTGGGGGTTGGCTTGGCCGCGTCGACCGTGCCGATCTCGGCCGGTTGGATCGAGGGTGCGCGACGCATCGGCGGCGGAGGCGGTGGGCCGTCGACTGCTTTCGGATCAGCGGGTGGGTTATCGGCGACGGCGGCGGCGTTGATCAATGGCGCGCTGATCCACTCCCTGGAGTACGACGACACCCATACGCGCTCGGTGGTGCATGGCAGCGCCGTTGCCGCCAGCACGGCTCTTGCGGCGGCTGAGGAACAAGGGGCCGCCGGCGCCGATGTGCTGCGCGGCTACATTGCGGCGTGGGAGATCATGGTCCGTCTCGGCCTTGCCGCTCCCGGCGCTTACCAGGCAAACGGCTTTCAGATTTCCGCCGTGGGCGGGGCGCTTGGTGCGGCGGTGGCGGCATCGGCGATCGGGCGGCTGAATGAGCGCCAGACTCTGGCCGCGCTGGGGATCGCCGGAAGTCAGGCGTCCGGCTTGATGGAGTTCCTAGCCGACGGCAGCACGGTGAAGGCACTGCATCCCGGTTGGGCCGCGCACACCGGCGTGGCGGCCTGTGCCTTGGCCGAGGCGGGCATGACCGGCCCCGCAAGCATTGTGGAAGGGCGGTTCGGGTTCTTGAACGCGTTCGCGCGCGATACAGAGGCGGCTGGACGGCTCGACACCCTTCTTGATGACCTGGGCGGGGTCTGGCACCTGCCCGACGCGGCGTTCAAACTCTACCCCTGTTGTCATTACATCCACCCGTTTCTGGAGGCGATGCAGTCCTTGCTCGATGGTGGGGTGACCACCGACGGTATTGCTAACCTCGTCTGCGAGGTGCCGCCGCCCGAGGCGCCACTGATCTGCGAGCCGTGGGCGCGTCGGCGGAAACCGGCCAGTGGTTATGACGGCAAATGGGGGTTGGCCTATTGTCTCGCGGCGTTGGCGATCGACGGGCGCGTGAACATCGATACGTTCGCTGGCGATCCCGATTCGAGGATTGTCGATCTGGCTCAACGAATGACGTGGCGGCCGATGGCGGTGCACCGGTTCCCGGAACGGTTCGAGGCGGCGATCGAGGTGACGCTCACCGACGGATCGACGCGCAGCGCCCGGGTGGATGATGTGCGCGGCACGCCAGGGCGCCCGGTATCTCAAGATGCGGTGCTGGCGAAGTTTCGCGCCAACGCCGCGCGCGCGCTTTCCGAGGACGCCGCAACGTTGGTCGAGGAGAGTGTCCGGGCCATCGACCGAGCGACCGATCTACACAGCCTGACGATGGCGGTTCGATCGGTTTCCTAACGCATCAGGGCGGGCAGGAAGGTCACGATGCTTGGGAATGCGATCAACAGGCTGAGGGTGAACACGTCCATCGCCACGAACGGCATCACACCGGCGAATACCTCTTCGAGGGTTATCGGGACCGGCGAGGCGCTGCGCACCACGTAAACGTTGAGGCCGACCGGTGGCGTCATCAGCGAAATCTCCGCCAGCTTGATCGAGATGACGCCGAGCCAGATCGGATCGTAGCCAACACCGATCATGATCGGGAACATCACCGGCAAGGTAATGACCATGATGGCGATCGGGTCGATCAGCATGCCGAGGATCAAATAGGTAACCGCAAAGGCCATCAGATAGGCGAAGCCGGGTAAGTTTAAGGCAATGAGAGCGGTCGAAATATCATCGATCAGCCCGGTATAGGCCAAGAATCGCGCGAACAGGATGCCGCCGATGACGATGATGAAGATGACCGACGTGGTAACGCCGGCGTCCTTGAAAGTGTCGACCATCGTCTTACCCGAGAACCGACCCTTGCCGACCACGATCAGAAAGGCGCCGAACGCGCCGATGGCTCCGGCGTAGGTCGGCGCAAACCAGCCCGTGTAGATGCCGCCGATGACCAGGACGAACAGAAAGGAGATACCCCACACGCCCTTTAGTGACCTCCAGCGCTCCGCCCGCGTCACATGAATGTTCGATAGTGGCGCCAGTGCGGGATTGCGGCGCACCCGGATGTAGATGCCAATCATAAAGACCGCCGCCGACAAGAGGCCGGGGACCAGGCCCGCAATCAGAAGTGGGCCGATCGACTGCTCGGTAATGACGGCGTACACCACCATCAGGATGCTGGGCGGGATCAACGAGGCGAGGGTACCCGAGGCGGCGATGCACCCGGCGCTGAGACGCTTGTCATAGCCGAATTTGGTCATCTCCGGCATCGCGATACGGGTGAACACGGCGGCATTGACCACGGTGGAGCCGGATGCGGCACCAAACGCGGCGGAGGCGAGGGTCGTCGCCATAGCCAACCCGCCGCGCAGATGACCCATCCAGTGATGGGCCGCCCGGTAGAGGTCGGTGGTCAACCCGGCCTGGGTCGCCAACGAGCCCATCAGGATGAACAGCGGGATGACCGCGAGGGTGAACGAGTTCGTCGTGGAAAACGGGACCGTCGCCAACTGCGCCCACGCCGTCTCGGGACTGATCGCCAGATACATGCCGAGAAGGCCGCCGAGCCCAAGCGCCACGCCGATATGGACGCCGAGCGCCAGCATGCTCCCTAACACGACCAAAACGATGGTGCCGGTTGTTGCCGGATCGAGCACCGCGCGTTCCCCCTAGTCCGTTTCGAGCGGGATGTCGGGGACCAGTGGATTTTGGTCCTCGAGTTCGCTCCCATCGATGATGCGTTTGATGTCGGTTACGCCGTCGACCATCAACTGCAACATCAGCAACCCCGTACCGACAGCCAGGATCACCCGCGCCGGGTACAAGGGAAACCGGATCAATCCGTCGGTCGCTTCACCGATTTGCCAGCTGTACTGCGCTTCGTTGAAGGCTTGCCAGAGCAAGAGACCGAAGAACAACAGGGCGGTCAGATCCGTGAAGACGTCCATGGCCGCACGCACGCGCGGGCCCATACGCAAATAAAGCAGTTCGACCCGGATGTGACGGCGCCGGATCTGCGCGTAAGCCAACGCGCCGAACACGATCAGCACCATCGTGCTCTCGGTCAGCTCCCTCGCTCCCGGTACGGCCACGCGCAGGGCTTGGTTGCCGATGACCTCGGCGGTACCAAGCAACATCGACGCCAGCGTTCCGACGCCGCCGATCAGCAAAACAACCAGTGACACCCGGCGCAAAAGCTCGGAGAAGGCTTTCATAAGCGTGTCCGTCCCAGACAAGAAAATCCCCCGGCGCCCGCCTCTCGGCGGCTCCGGGGGATCGTGGTGAGTTCAGACGCTTACTTACCCAGCCATTCCTTCCACTTCGCGGCGACCTGGGCAGCCTCGTCACCGAGGCCACGACCCTTCATGTCCGCAACCCAGTTGCCGAGCAGATCCGGCGCGGCGGCCTTCCACTTGGCAAGCTCGGAGGCCGGGAACTCCTTGATCACGCCGCCGCCGGCGATGATGCCTTCCTTGGCTTTGTTCTCGAAGTTGTCGATCCAGTCGAGATACTCCTGCTGGCTCGCCTTGGCCTCTTCGATGAAGATGGCCTGGGTCGCGGCATCGAGCTTGGCCCACGCCTTGTCGCTGATGGAGATCAGGTGACCGGTGATCGCCATGACCGGGCCGCAGCTGTACTTGCCCGGCTCGTACAAGCGGTTGGTCACGATGTTGCCCGGATTCAGGAACGAGTAGTCGAGCGTGCCACGCTGCAGCGCCTCGTAAACATCACCCACGCGCACCGACACCGGCACGGCACCGACCGCATCGTGCAGCTTCGGAATATCCGCGCCGAAAGACCGGATCTTCTTGCCCTTAAGCCCCGCGATATTGTCGCAGTTCCCGTCGGGGCCGGTCATGTAGTAGACACCGAGCGGTTGGTGAAACAGGAACTTCACACCGAATTTGGCGTATTCGGCGTTGAACATCGGCAACTCGGCGAACGAGTTGCGCGACAGCTTGATCGCCGCGTGCGGCTCGTCGAACACGAACGGAATCTGGAACGCCCGGATGAACAGGAGTTGGTCCGCGTAGTAACCGGGAACGATGGCCCCCATGTCGATCGCGCCGCGACTCAGCAGCGGCAGCAGTTCATTCCCCTGGCCGAGACCACCGGCGAAGGTCATGTCGATTTTCACCTTGCCACCCGTGCGGGCCTCGATCTTCTTCGCGAAGTTCTTCTCAACCTGCAGAAAGTCGCTATTCGGCAGGTAGTGGCCCCAACGCAAGGTGATGTCCTGCGCGCTCGCCGTGCTGGCTATCCCAAGCGTGGCCGCGACCGCGGCCGCCTTGAGCAGCATTCCATAATTTCTTTTCATCGCTACCTCCGTCTCCCTCTCAAGACTGTCCCATGTGATAACCGCGCCGATGCCCCTTGGTTCCCTGACGGCTTCGAGTCCGTTCTCGCGGGAGGTATCGCGCGGTTAGCTTCCAACCTCATCCGCCGATCCGCAAGTAAAACCGGCGGGGTCGGCCGAGCAGAATGGTCAACTGTTGACATCTTTCCTGGGCGGCGGCTTGCTGTCAACGTGTTGCGGGAAGGGTGTCGACGACGGGAGAACAAGCATGGACGAGCGTGCCGCCATCGACGGCTCTGGGGCAGGCTCGGTAATTTCCGACTGGCGGCGGATCCTCGATATCATGGCGACCCGCCGCTCCTGTCGGGATTTCGACGGCACGGAAATCGACCCCGAGATTCTGTTGGAAATTGTGCGGGACGGCACGGAAGCACCGTCATCCTGCAACCAGCAGCAATGGCATTTCATCATCGTCACCGACCGCGAGAAGATGTTGCGCGCCCGCGATATCTCCGGTGGCAACCATCATTTCGCCGAATGTTCGGCGCTGGTCTATCTGTGTTTTCAGAAAGGGTGGACCCATGGAAATTTTTCTATAGTTCAATCAGTTGCGGGTGCTTGTTATCATATGATGTTAAGTGCGCACCTGCGCGGGTTTTCCTGTATCTGGAACGCCGGCATCGGTGATCACGATCAACTTCGGGACATGCTCGAGCTGCCGCCGATCTTCGAGTTGCAAGGGGCTTTGGCGATCGGCCGGTCGAAGCCAAGCGCGCCACCGATGAAGGCACCCCGCCGTCCGTTCGCGGAGATACACTCCCTTAACCGGTTCGAGCGTCCGGGTGTGACGTGCTACCCGGCGCGTCCGGCGGAGGCCTATCCGTTCTTCGCGATCAAGAACGACGACAACCCCTTCGCCGAGTGGAATCCGCAAGCGTGGAGTTGGGGCCAGATCGGCGACTTCCGAGGCTATTCGGTTTGGGCGAAATCACCGCTTGCCGGTGTCTACGTCTCGCGCCGCCAGGGCGAGGCGACCGAGGCCGAGCTTAGTCTGTTAGGAGCGCTTTCCGCCGCTGCCCAGGTGGCGGAGATCATGCCGTGGGGCGGCACCTACAGCGTCGAATTGCGCCGGCGGTTGGCGCCGGGCGTCACCTTGCATCTAGCCGAGCTGTCGCCGCACAATCTGAGCTTCATCGAGGAGCGGTTGCGCCAGGAGGATCTGCCCCTGGATCGTGTCAGCTTGGATGTGTTCGCGGATGGCACGTTGCCGTATGCGAACCGCAGTCTGGACGCGGTGGTGTTGCCGCAGACGCTGGAACATATGCCGGCACCGGAGGCGATGCTGGATGAGGTCGGCCGGGTGTTGAAGCCGGGCGGCCAAGCGATTGTCAGCGTACGGAACCGGGACTCCGCCTACGGCCGGCATTGGGACGCCGTTGAGTCCCGCGCCCAGGTTCCGAACCAGGGGCCGTTCCAACCGATCGAGGCCGGTCGTGTCCGGGGTTGGTTGGCGGCGCGCTTTCGCCTGGACGCGGAGATCGGCATCGGCAGGGACGCTACCCATGACGCGGCGATCGTCGAGGGCGAGGGACGCCTCGGGTGCCGGTTGTACGCCGCTCGGTGTATCCGTGATTAACGCCCGTTCACCGGGGCGAGGCTTGCAGGCGCCGCGGCATGAAACGGCCGGTGCCTTCACTGCTTGCGGCGACAGCACCATCACGCACCACGAAACGACCACGCACCAGAGTGTGCACCACCCGGCACGCCATCTCTTGGCCTTCGTAGATCGAATAGCCGGCGTCGGTGGCGAGGCTCGATTTGTCGACCGTCCACGGCGCGTTCATGTCCAGGATCGCGAAATCCGCGTCGGTTCCCAGCGCGATGCGGCCCTTGCGCGGGGCCAGCGCCATGGCGTCCGCCGGGTTGCAGGTCACCAAATCCACCAACCGTTCCAGCGGAATGCCGCGCTTGTGGTGCCCCTCGGTGAACAACGCCGGCAGGAAGGCGTCGAGACCGGGAAATCCCGGCTGCGCCTTCCAGATGCCGCCATCCTTGGACGAGACCGGCCGGTGGATGTGATCGGTGGCGATGGTGTCGATGTGCCCGTCGCGGATGCCCAGCCACAGCGCTTCCCGGTCCTCCGGCGTGCGCAGCGGCGGGTTGACCTTGCCGATGGCGCCGATGTCGGTGCTGGTGTCGTGGGTCAGGTAGTGGGTGCAGGTTTCGATCGTCACCCGGCTGCCTTGGCGGCGTTGCTCGATCGCCGCCGCCAACGCCTCGCCGGACGACGTATGGACGGTGTAGACCGGCGCGCCGGTCACCCGGCCAAAGTAGCAGGCCCGGCGGATGGCGTCAGCCTCGACGAAGGGCGGGCGGGTGTCGTTCCAGGTGGCAAGGCCGTTGGCGCCGTCCGGGTCGGCGGCCAGCACCCGATCGCGCAAGACCCAGGCGACCTCGATGTTTTCCGGGTGCGGGCACAGCATACCGCCATGCGCCGCCAAGGCTTCCAGCAGCCGGAACAAAAACCCATCGTCGGTGCCGGGCAGGCCGAGCCGCTTTCCCTCGTCGCCCCGGATGTTCATGAACAGCTTGGCGGTCGGCACGCCGAATTCGGTGATGTAGCGCGGCAGCTCGGCCAACTGCTCGTCGGTACTGATGACGAAGTGGAAGCCGAAATCGATCCGCGCCCCGGCTTCGGTGACCTGACGCAGCTCATCGAACAGGGCACCGTAGGGCGTCGGGCTCATCACATACGGGATGAAGCTGGTGACGCCGCCGATCGCCGCCGCCGCCGTCTCGCTCGCCGCGTCGGACGGCACACGCGGTCGGGCGATGTCGGAGCCGTGACCCAGATGCAGGTGCACGTCACAGGCACCCGGCAATACCGTCAACCCGGCCACCGACACGGTGGCTTCGGCTGTTGGGCCGGTTCCGGGTTCGGTGATCGCGGAGATACGCCCATCCGTCACCAGAACGTCGGCTTTTTGAAAGCCCAAGCCCGGCAATCGTACCGATCCGCCGGCCAACCTCAGATCGATCGTGTCCATCATTCATCCTCACCGTTCGACAATGTTCCGTTACTACCTTGGCCCGGAGTGTCGTCATGATCCAGGACCGTGTGCCGTATTCACCGATCGTCACCCGGCCGCGATTGCGCTGGCCGAACGATGCCCGGGTCGCGGTCTGGGTCGTACCGAACGTCGAACATTACGAATACCTGCCGAGCCCGATCGGTGTGCGCGACCCTTGGCCGCGTATGCCGCATCCCGATGTCCTCGGCTATGGCGGGCGCGACTATGGCAACCGGGTCGGGCTGTGGCGCATGATGGAGGTGACCGACGCGCTCGGCATCCCGTGCACCGTCTCGCTCAACATGGCGAACTGGGAGCATTATCCCGAGATCTTCGAGGCGATGGTTGAGCGTAACTGGGACGTGCTGTGCCATGGCATCTACAACACCCAATACCATTGGGGGGTGCCGATCGAGCACGAGCGCGCGGTCATCGCCGATTGCGTCGAGGTCTATCGCCGACTGACCGGCAAACAGCTCGCCGGATGGTTTTCGCCGGCGGCGTCCTTCACTCCCAACACCCCGGACCTGATCGCCGAGGCGGGCTTCACCTATTATTGCGACTGGTATCACGACGATCAGCCGGCCCCGATGGAGGTCAAGAGCGGGCGTTTGATCACCATTCCGTATCAGATGGACATCAACGACGCGATGGTCCTGCGCCACCACATCGAGGCCGAGGATTTCGCCCAGATGATCGTCGACCATTTCGACACTCTCTGGCGCGAGGGGACGGAACACGGCCGGGTGGTGTGCGTCGCCTTGCACCCTTACATCATGGGCCAACCCCACCGTATCCGGCATCTGGAGCGGGCGTTGCGCCACATCGTCGAGCATGACGGGGTGTGGCTCGCCACCGGCAAGGAGATCGCCGAGTGGTATCTGGCGCAAACCGATTTGGGGGAGGGGTGAGATGACATCCTATCGCGCCCCGGGGATGGACCATGACCTATACCCGTACTCCGCGGTGCCGACCCGTCCGCCGTTGCGCTGGCCCGACGGCGCCCGTGTCGCCTTCACCATCGTCGTCTATCTGGAACGTTGGGAGCTTGACCCGCCGGCGACGGCGCATCACGACCCGCGCTTCGTCGACCCGTTCGGCAATTTTCGCCCGGATTACCGGACCTACACCATCCGGGAGTATGGTAATCGAGTCGGCATCTTCCGAATTTTCGAGGCGCTCGACCACCTCGGGCTGACCGCGACCCTGGCGGCCAATTCGGCGGCGTGCGAGCGTTATCCGTTCCTGGTCGAGCAAGCGCTGAAGCGTGGTTGGGATGTCGCCGCCCACGGCACCCACGCAACCCGCATGGTCACCGGCAAGATGAGTGTGGCCCAGGAGCGAGAGGTGATCGCTCAGGCAACGGATGTTGTCACCCGGGCGACGGGAACGCGTCCGCGTGGCTGGATTTCGCAGGATTTTGGAGAAACCAAACACACTCCCGAGCTGTTGGCCGAGGCCGGCTTTGACTACGTCTGTGATTGGCCGAACGACGACCAGCCCTATTGGCTGACGACGACGGCGCGTCCGCTTCTTTCGATCCCCAACCAGGCGGAGTGGGATGACGTGCAGTTGCTGTGGTGCCGCCGGATGATGACCCCGCGCTATCCGGCCCTGATTGAGGACGGCTTCGCCACGCTTCATGACGAGGGCGCGACCAGCGGCCGCTATTTCGGATTGGCCATTCACCCGTGGCTGTTCGGCATGCCGCATCGGATCCGCTATCTGAACGAAACCCTCGACCGTCTGAGCCGGTTCGACGGGGTCTGGAAAACGACGCTCGGCGGGGTCGCCGAGCACATGGCTTCCGCTCATCCGCCGCCGTCCGGATGACGATGGCGAGCTGCTCATCCCTCTCCCGATGCGGGCATGATAGAATGTAATTGTCACCGGAAACGCGAACACACGCTCACTTAAGGAATCGCTATCGTGGCCCTGTCCGATTTCTCCCAACCCCTGGTGTCCACCAATCTCGCGTCGCTGGCGTTTCACCGTCTTGAGCAGGCGATCATGCGTGGCGAGCTTAAGCCGGGGGAGCGTCTGAGCGAGACCACGCTTGCCCGGCGCTTCGGGATCAGCCGCGGTCCGCTGCGCGAGGCGATCGGCCGCCTCGAAGGGCGCAAGCTGGTGGAACGGGTGGCCAATCAGGGCGCCCGAGTCGTCTCGTTGGCCGAGGCCGAGGTGATCGATCTGCTGGTGATCCGCGAGGGTTTGGAGGGCATGGCTTGCCGTCTGGCGGCGGTTCGGATCAAGCCTGGGGAGCTCAAGAAGCTGCGGCGGATGCTCGACCAACACGCCCGCGACGAGGCGGTGGTCAGCGGTCGCGGCTATTTCCAGGGCGAGCGGGATCTCGACTTCCACTATCGGATTGTGTTGGCCAGCGGCAATGCCCGGCTTGTGCAAATGCTGGACGAGGAGTTGTACTCGTTGCTGCGGTTATACCGTCACCGGCTCAGCACGCGCGAAGGGCGGCCGGCCCAAGCTCTCAAAGAGCATGAGGCGGTGCTGGCCGCTCTTGAGGCGCGGGATCCTGACGCGGCCGAGGCGGCGATGCGCACCCACATCCAGAACAGCCGGGCGAGCCTGGAGGCCCATTTGGCCGAAAGCAAGCGGGACATCAACGCGGCCTGACCGGTGACGGTGACATGGTGCGCTAAACAGGGTCATCCGCCAACCGGTTGATCGGGATATCGACCTCCAACAGCGGCGCATGCTGCTGGCACCCATAGACGTCGCTGTCGCCGAGATCACCGGCCGGTATGGCGCGGGGAATAGTCGCCTTGAAGGCCAGGCCGGCGGGGTAGGGCGTGAACAGCACATCCTCGGGCGCCACATTGTAGAGCCGGCCAATCAGCTCCGGGCTCAGCACCCCGGTCGCGGCCACCGCGTCGTACAGGCTGCGGGTCTCGAACACCACGTCCAGGGTAAGCTGGAACGGCCCGGCGTTCTTGCTCTTGCACACCTTGGCGATGTCGCGGATGCGGGCCATCACAAATCCTCGTAGTGGATGGGGAATGGCGCCAGCGGGTCGTCGATCGCCATGGTGCTGAACACCGAGAACCGGTAGACCGGCCCGCACGACACATCGGACGGTGAGTAGGGGAAGGCCATGTTGCCTTCGCGGCAGAGCCGGCCGGGGAAATCGGTGTGCAGCATGCTGACCCGGGCGAGCGCCAGAACCGCGTCGGCGGTGTCCTGATCCGGTGCCACCACCTCGATCACAAAGCCGATTTCGTGCGGCCTTGCGTCTAGGATCGGCTCGGCGGCGCCCATCACGCCATTCCGGCCGTAGCTGCGGATGATCAGCGTATAGCCGTCCGGCTCGACGCCGAGAGCGGCGGCCTTCTGCGCCACCGCCTCGTGAATGCTGGCCAGAAAATCATCCAATGTCTCGATCAGCAGCGGGTCGCGTGTGCCGCAGACGCTGATCGTGCGGTAGCCGGCCAACTCGGCGCCTTCAAGCTTGACCGTGTAGGGGTGTGGCTCCCAAGTCATGCCGCTGATCCGTACCGCCCGGTCATTGACCGCGTCGAACCGGCAATCGGTGGTGTCCAACACGCCGCCCGGCTCGACATGGATGCAGGGGCTGGGGTTCTCGTGCAGGCTGTGGTTGGCGACCGAGGACGGGGTGCAGCGGCGTATGGGGTTGGTCGGCTCCATCACCACTGCGTCGGACGAGACCTCGACATGCAGGCAGTCATGGCCCTTGGGGATCGCGGGTGTGGCTCCGCATTCCAGCATCTTGCCGGCGTACCAGGACGGCGCCGGGGAGTGGCCCGCCCGCATCGCCATCGCGGCCCAGGGCGCCGGATCGCTCGACCGGCCGGCCAACACGACGTCGGCGCCACCGTCCAAGGCGGCGGCGAAGGGTTCCGGCCCCATCATCGCGACAATCCGCTGCGAGCGGTCGACCGCCGCCGCATCCAGCACCGGCCCGCCGGTCAGCCGTCCGATCCGACCCTTGGCAATCGCGGTTTTGATTGTTGCCGTATCCTGCTCGGCCTCGATGGTGGCTAAGCGGAAGCGGAGCCCGTCCTCGGCGGCGATCGACCGGATCAGCTCGGCGGTTGCCTGAAGATGCGGGGTGCCGCCGGCGCCGCCCGATGTGCCGATCACCAGCGGTACCTTGTGTTTCCGCGCCGCCCGCAGCATCAGGGCGAGATCGCGGCGCATGGCGCGTGCCGAGTTCAACGTCTTGCCCGAGCCGAGGTAGTGCGGACCGGGATCGGTACTGCCGCCGTCGACGCCGATCATGTCCACACCGCGCGCCATGCCGGCATCCAGCGACGCTTCGGGAAAGCCGTACCCAAGAATACCGCTGGTCGACAGCATTCGGCAGGGCATTTGGTTTTTGGCCACGGGCCACACCTCTCTCAATTTCGTGGACAGTCCGCTGTCACGTAGGACGATGATCGAGTCCGGTTCCTAAAATTGTCAACAGTTGACGGATCGCGCGCAAAATTCTGTAATCCGCCCCGCTAACAACGCGACCCGCACACTCCAAGAGGAAACCACGCCATGTCCGTCGACAGTGCCCGGGCGCGCCGCCTCACGCTGCGATCCATGCTTGAGGAGCGACGGGCCCTGATCGTGCCGGGCGCGGGCAATGCGCTGACCGCTCGCATCATTCAAGACACGGGGTTCGAGGCGGTTTACGTGACCGGTGCCGGCATCGCCAACACGGTGCTGGGGGTGCCGGATATCGGGTTGGTGACCCTGACCGAGTTGACCTGGACGACCGAGGCGATCTCGGAGATCTGCACGCTGCCGTTGATCGTCGATATCGACACCGGTTTCGGCAACGCGGTGAACACTCATCGGACCGTCCGGGTGCTGGAGCGCGCCGGTGCTTGCGCGGTGCAGATCGAGGATCAGGTGTTTCCGAAACGCTGTGGCCACTTTAGCGGCAAGGCGGTGATTCCGACGGAAGAGATGACCGCCAAGATCAAGGCGGCGGTTGACGCTCGGGAGGACGAGAACCTGTTGATCATCGCCCGCACCGATGCGCGGGCGATCGACGGACTGGACGCCGCGATCGATCGGGCGCGGCGGTTCATCGAGGCGGGGGCCGATCTGACCTTCGTCGAGGCACCCACCTCCGAGGTCGAGATGCGGGCGATCACCGAGCGGTTGGGCGCGCCGCAGGTCGCCAACATGGTGGTCGGCGGCAAGACCCCGCTGCTATCCCAGGACGTTCTGGCCGAGATCGGCTTCTCCCTGGTGCTGTATGCCAACACGCCGTTGCAGGCGACGATGCGCGCGGTCAGCGACGTGTTGGGGGTGCTCAAGCGCGACGGCGCGGTCGACGCGGTGATCGATCGGCTGGCGGATTTCGACGAGCGCCAGCGCCTGGTCGACAAGGCGGGCTACGACGCGTTGGAGCGGCGCTACGCGGTCGATTGAGGCGCGCCCCGCCGGGCGGGCGGAGTGCCGCGGGAGTTCGGGCCGGCGGGTTTCTTCGCGGCGTGCCGGCTCAGGCGCTGCGGTAGAGCTTGGTCATGACGAACTCCTTGTGGCCGATCGGCACATCGTCCAGCACGACCAGCCGGAAGGTCGAGTTGTCCTCGGTCACCCGGCACAGCATCTCGGCGCCGGCCTTCAGACCCTCCACCACGACAACATCGTGGCCGGCTTTGCCGCCGATATTGACACCTTTGATAGTAATCCCTTGCCGATCGCAGCGTGGACCGCCGCATACGGTGGTTCTCACCGATTGGCTATCGATCGCCTTGGTATCAGCGTCGCTTGCAGCGAGTAGATGATCCATCTGATTTTACGCAAAAAAATAGCAGCAAGGGTGCATCAACCCCTGCCGCCTGATGATCCAATCTCTCTTCCGAGCCTTGATCGGTTGATCCGATCACGGACGCCTGATGGCGTTTCCTCCCTTAACTCGGGCCGTGCCGGTTCAATCCGGCGCGGTCATTTTTTAGTGCGCGGAACATACGATAGCGCGTAAAGCGCGTCGACTGCTTTTTCGTAATCCCGGACAATTTTCGGTCGTTGACGCCGGAAAAACGGTATAATTCGAACAAACTTTCAGATGGGTGGATACCAATGAAACGATTTTCGTGGGTTCTGGCCCTCACGGCTCTGACCATCGCCCCCCATGGCTCGCTGGCGCAGGGCAGCAAGGAGATTACGGTTACCTCGAAGGACTGCCGACGCCTGGTTCGTCACTATCCGGACGCCGATGTCGCCTACAAGCCGGGCGTCGATGTCCGGGGGAATCCCGTTGCCTCGGCCGATCTGGCGGGCTCGCGGCTTAAGGTGCTGCCGGACAAGTTGACGATCCCGATAACCGCCGATCTGTTGAATGGTTTCGGCATCGCCGATGATTCGCCCTTCGCGCTGGAGGGAGAAACCCTAATCGGGACGGTCGAGTACGACATCAACAAGGGCACGATGACCTACAATGGTCAGCCCTTGGGCGACCCGGAGCAGCAAGCGCTTGCCGCCGCCTGTGCCGCCGCCGGCAAGAAGTGATGACCGATGGCAAAAGGGCGCCATACCGATGGCGCCCTCTGGAGTAGCATTTTCCTGAGAGAAATCAGTCGCTGGTGAACGCCTGCAAGCCGGTCTGCGCGCGGCCGAGGATCAACGCGTGCACGTCGTGCGTCCCCTCGTAGGTGTTCACCGCCTCTAGATTCAACACATGGCGGATTACCCCATACTCGTCGGAGACGCCGTTGCCGCCGTGCATGTCGCGGGCGGTGCGGGCGATGTCCAGCGATTTGCCGCAGGAATTACGCTTGGCCAACGAGATCGCCTCCGGCGCGGCGCGGCCTTCATCCATCAACCGGCCGAGGCGCAGACAGACCTGCAGGCCGATGGTGATCTCGGTCTGCATGTCGGCGAGTTTCTTCTGCACCAGTTGGGTGGCGGCCAGTGGTCGGCCAAACTGTTTGCGGTTCATGGTGTAGTCGCGGGCGGCGTGCCAACAGAACTCGGCGGCGCCCAACGCCCCCCAAGAAATCCCAAACCGCGCCTTGTTCAAGCACCCGAACGGTCCTTTCAGACCTTTGACGTTCGGCAACAGGTTCTCGTCGGGAACAAACACCTCGTCCATGACGATCTCGCCGGTGATCGACGCGCGCAGGCTGAACTTGCCCTCGATCTTCGGAGCCGTCAGACCCTTCATCGCTTTCTCAAGGATGAAGCCGCGGATAACGCCATCCCCGGTCTTGGCCCAGACCACGAACACATCGGCGATCGGCGAGTTGGTGATCCACATCTTGGCGCCGGACACTGAGTAGCCGCCATCGACCTTGACCGCGCGGGTCACCATGCCCCCGGGGTCCGACCCGTGGTCCGGTTCGGTCAACCCGAAACAGCCGACCCACTCGCCGGTGGCCAATTTCGGCAGATACTTGCGCCGCTGCTCCTCGGAGCCGTAGGCGTAAATCGGGTGCATCACCAGGCTCGACTGCACGCTCATCGCCGAGCGGTAGCCGCTGTCCACCCGCTCGACCTCGCGAGCGACCAGGCCGTAGCAGACGTGATTGACGCCGGCGCAGCCGTATTCCTCGGGCAGGGTTGGGCCAAGGAACCCAAGCTCGCCCATCTCGTTCATGATCTCGCGATCGAACACTTCGTGCCGAAAGCCGTTGTGAACGCGGGGCAGCAGCTTCTCCTGGCAGTAATCGCGCGCGGCGTCCCGCACCATGCGCTCGTCTTCGGTCAGCTGGTCATCGAGCAGCAATGGGTCGTCCCAGGCGAAATCAGGTCGGCTGGACGATGGGGTGGCGGAAGCTTGAGCCACGGCGGTGACCGGCGGGTTCATCGCGATCTCCCTCGAAATCGGTGTGTAATGTGTCTTATATACGTCGCTGGCGCGCCGCGTCCAAACCCCGGTGACAGATCAGATCGAGGCACCCATGGTTAGCCGAAGCGACAATGGGATCATCTTGGAGTTCATTCACGTCGGCGCCTACGTCAAAGTGACGGCGGTCGACATCCGAACCGGCATCGAGGCGTCGATCGTCGGCGATCCGGCGCGCGGCGAGACAGCACTTCGCCAGACGGCGGTTCGCAAGCTTCGCTATGTCTTGGACAAACAAACAAAGGGTGGCCGCGCCTGAACGACCGCGGCCACCCTTTGGGTCTTCGGGACGCGCGGTGTCAGGCTTTTTTACGCCGACCGCCACGACGGGTGTTCTGCCGCCCGAGGCCAATCTTCTTGGCGAACTCGGAACGCTGCTTGGCGTAGTTCGGCGCCACCATCGGATAGTCGGCCGACAGTCCCCACTTGGCTCGGTACTCGTCCGGCGTCATGTCATACGTCGTCCGCAGGTGACGCTTCAGCATCTTGAGTTGCTTACCGTCCTCCAGGCAGATGATGAAGTCGGGCGTGATTGACTTCTTGATCGACACCGCCGGCTTCAATGGCTCCGGCTCCGGCTCGGCACCGCCGTCAGCGATGCTCACAAGGGCGCCGTGCACGGTGTTGATCACCTCGTCGATTTGATTCGAGGCGACGGTGTTATTACTGAGATAAGCGGCAACCACCTGAGTGGTCATCTCGATCATCGACTTGCCCGCCAGTTCGTCTTTCTTAGCTTCTTCTGTCATTGAAACACTCTATCCTGAATGGCTGTTTGTGGTGCCTAGTTGACAGGTTCGATCCGGATAGTCAACGGCCATTGTGCCAATATTAACATTAATATTCAAAAACAACTACACACGGCTAAACCCGGATTTCCCATGTGCACCGTTCATTTGACGCCAGCACTGTGCGATTGTGGTATACATACCAGTATGTTGGG
>JABMNR010000130.1 GCA_013203465.1 Alphaproteobacteria bacterium | reverse complement strand
TGAAACGGTTGTTTCACATCCAGCAAGCAGCCCTGGCCCCGCCGTCGAGCGGGGCTTTTTCGTGAGGCGGCGCCATGAACGGGTTTTTTGCCACCACTCCTTCAATCACCTTAGGAGCTTGTCATGAGCTGGAGCGTCACGCTCAATGGCCGCACTTATACCGAAGCCAACGTCGAGGGCACCGCCTACGCCGACGAGGCCAACGGCCTGCCCGCGATGTTTCAGGACTTCGCCACCGACGCCGGCTTCGCCAAGGGAGTCGGCGCCACCTCGGCGACCAACCTGACCCCGGCCACCGGCACCCTGGTGTTCACCACCGATCAGGACGCCTCGGCGGTGGCCATT
Source organism: Alphaproteobacteria bacterium (assembly GCA_013203465.1). Taxonomy (GTDB): domain Bacteria; phylum Pseudomonadota; class Alphaproteobacteria; order Thalassobaculales; family Thalassobaculaceae; genus JABMNR01. The sequence goes on along the minus strand of JABMNR010000130.1, from coordinate 3,748 downwards.
CCCGATGGTGCCCTGGTCAAGGCGACGAGTGCCGCCGATACGGCCAAATACGCCATCGGCACGGTGACCAGCTTCACCGGCACGACGCTCACCGTGAACGCGACGATCGCCGCCGGAGCCGCCGCCGCCGATTGGGTGATCACGCACGCGGTGACGGCACAGCTGAGCGCTCTCTTCAAGAACCTTGACGCCGGCGGGTTTAACGTCACCAACGCCGGCACGATCGATGCGCAGGTGTTGACGGCGGCGGCGCAAACGGTGAGCGGGTTGAGCAAGTTCCATGCCGGCTCGGCCCACGCCGAGTTGGCGCTCGGCACGCTCACGACAACCCCGGCGGTGATCACCGCCGCGACCGAGAGTTTCGTGAGCGCCACCCTGGCCGCCGATATCACCCAAGCGGTGGCTGGCGGGCCGCTGATCCTGTCCGGCGGCGGCTACCGCCAATCGGGCTACGGCAAGGTGCTGGCTGTCACCCAGGACGGCACGGGCGCGCGCGACCTGATAGTCCGCCGCGCCAATCATTTCCAGTACTCGGAAGACCTGCTGAGCGCGCCGGACAACATCGACAGCGGCGCCCAACGGACCAACGTGACGGTCGCCGCCGACGCGCAAGCGGCACCATTCGGCGCCACCACCATGGTCAAGGTCAGCTCGAACGTAACATCAGGCACGCACGGGCTGGTCATGCGGCGGGGCACAAACAGCGCCGCCAACAGCTACCGGGCATGGGCGTCGGGGTTCTTTAAGGCGTCGGCGGGCAGCGGCTATGTTCGGCTCCAACTGCAAGCCGACTCGGTGGGCCACGGCGCCTATGTCGATGTCGACCTGGCGACTGGGGCGAACCTCGGGACCGGCGTGATCGGCAGCGGCTCGATTGTCGGGGCGCCGGTCGTCACCGACCTTGGCGGCGGTATCTACCAGATCGGCCTGCTGGTCGACCAAACCTCGGCAGCTCTTTGGGAGTCAAATCTGAGCGTCCTGCTGCTCGACGCCGCGCGCAATGCCACACACGCGGAAAGCACCCACGCAATCCTTGTATGGGGCCTCCAGCTTTACCAATCGGCGGCGGCGCTGGACTACATCGCCGGCAGCACCACGCCGAACGCCGTGTGGGCCGGGACCGCGCCGGTCTTCACCGGCCAAGCGGCGGGTGTGAAGACCCGTTTCTCGATCACCGTCGCCCCCGATGGCGACCTCGAAGCCAGCAAAATTTCGGAGGTTTGAACGGGAAACCCCTGAATACAACACCTTGAGGGTTTTTGGGGCGGGCTACTGACTGTTGGCGTCGGCATCCCGGTGAACGTACCACAGATCGACGCTAGGCACAGTGGCGAGCGCTGAGGCGAGCCAGGTGGTGGGCTCGCTAATCGGCCGCATCTTCGAGTCAAAGACCGCATAGCCGGCGTCCTGAAGCCGGTCGTTAAGGTCGACATAAGCTTCCAGGGTGTTGAACACTGAGCATTCGATATAGATCGTCATGATCTCACCGGCGTGCCGCACCAGGGCATCGGCAAGCAGCGGCTCGGCACCTTCGATGTCGATTTTTAGAAAATCGATTGGCCCGCCTCCCGCTGCCTCGATGACCGTATCTAGAGTGATCGCGCGAACCTGTTCGACGCCAGTGACTCCATGGCTATGTAAGCGCTCCAGACCCTGCTCTACAAGGACCGTATTCATGCCCCCGGCGCCAACGGTGATGTCGACAATGCCATCGCGATCTGTCACCGCAGCATGGATGAGCGTGATATGGTCGGTCGCGAAGGTCTGCAAGCTTCGATTCCGCTCAAACTCGGCAACGTTCTCGCTGGACGCTTCAACAGCGACAATCTTGGCCTCGGGAAACTTACAAGCGAAAAGTAGCGCGACGTCACCGATATTCGCGCCAACGTCGATCACTTTCTTGGGCCTCGGCCTGATGCGGCTGAGCCGTTCGAACAAGGGAGTGCCCGCGGGCCACCCGGACTTGCGAAAGAAGCGATGACCGCGATCGGCATGCAGCCGTATACCGTCAAGCTCAACTACGACGCCCTCACGGGAGACGATGATCTGACCCTGCCAGCGCAGTCCATCCAGAACCAACCTTAGCGCTTGTGTCCACTGTTCGATCATCTCACTTCGATACGACTTCTCCCGGGCGAGGGGAGACCCGCCCCACAGCGCGCCGAGGTCCGTCGGTAGCAACCGAGAGGCTTCGAAGGCGAGGCGCGGCTCCACCTTCAGCTCGCGTATCCGGCGAGCCGCCTCCTCCATTCGTTCCGCGAGTTCATGATGCTCGGTCATCGGCTCCCTCAACGATCGTGTTCGACTGCGCCGTCACCTGCTCGCCAGTAGGTGACCGCGTCGCTCAGGCCCTGCCGTAGTGCGATCCTCGGACGGAAACCGATGTTCCGGACCAGGGTTTCCACGTCCGCCACCAGAAAGGCCGGGTCGTCCGGTCTGTCGGGCAGGGCGCCAAGCTCTACCAGTTCCGGGCATCCGATCAGATCTCCGACCGCCTCCGCCATCTCGCGGACCGTCACCGGCCTACTGGTCGCCACGTTCACGGCCCCGTCGTCGAAGCTGGAAACCCAACGCGCGGTGCTGTTGGCAAGTTTGGCGGATGGCCGGTCGCGGCAGTTCAACAACACGGGCACGGTCTCCGAAGTCATAGATCGTTGGATGTAGGAGGGGGCCTTCGACCACCGGACAGTTATATCTATCCGACATTCCCCATATGAACCCCGGTTTCCGGCAAAATCATAGCTGTCACGGTCGCCCCGGACAATCACCGACCTCGGCAGCGGCATTTACCGGATCGGCCTGCTGGTCGATCACACCTCGGCGGCACTTTGGGCGTCGGTTCTGAGTGTCTTTCTGCTCGACGCCGCCCGCAACCCGACACACGCCGAAAACACCCACGCAATCCTCGTCTGGGGCCTCCAGCTTTACCAATCGGCGGCGGCGCTCGACTACATCGCCGGCAGCACCACGCCGGACGCGGTGTGGGCCGGCACCGCGCCGATTTTCACCGGCCAAGCGGCGGGTGTGAAGACCCGTTTCTCGATCACCGTCGCCCCCGATGGCGACCTTGAAGCCAGCAAAATTTTGGAGGTTTGAACGATGTTCATTGTGCCGTGGAATGCCAGCGCGGGTGGGTTTCTGACCCCCACCCAGTTCGAGAAATTCACCGCCAACGGCAGCTTCACCGCGTCCAAGGCGGGGTGGTATCGCGTGCTCTGTGTCGGTGGTGGCGGGGGTGGCTGCGGGCGATGTGATACTGGGGTTGGTGGTCCCGGCGGCGGCTCTGGTTTCGTGCTGGTGCGCCTTGTCCCGTTAACCAAGGACGAGATGGTTACCGTTACGATCGGAGCAGGCGGTGCGGGCCGTGGGCAGTCGAACGGTAATATTGGCAGTGCTTCAGCGGGCACAGCCACGAGCTTTGGAGCCTACTTGGTGGCTGGCGGCGGCGGCCCGGGCGACCACTTCATTACCTCCCCTCTCGGGTCGACGATAAGAGGTAGGGGCGGAGCGGGGGGCTCCGCCGCCGCCGATCACTCGGGCAGCGGCGCAACTGATGGAGGGGGACACGCGTGGGATTTCGGCGTCACCGCTGGTCAAGGCACTGGATCATTTTCTTCTCTGTTCACGCCATCCCGGATTTCCCATGTGCACCGTTCATTTGACGCCAGCACTGTGCGATTGTGGTATACATATCAGTATGTTGGGTTGGTTGGAGGGCGGGTAAGATGCGGAACCCAGAGGGTGAAGC
>JABMNR010000129.1 GCA_013203465.1 Alphaproteobacteria bacterium | reverse complement strand
GCGCTGATCATCCCGGCCTTGCCGGAGAGCGCGGCCATCAGCCGTCAGCTACACCACGCCAAGCCGACTATGCGTTTACAGTTTTAGCGCGCGTCGTGTCATGGGCCTTCGACCGAGGCCTCGTCCTTGCTAACCCCTTGGAGAGGGCAGGACGCCTGTACAGGGGAACCAGAGCGGACAAGATATGGACGGTCGATGATGAGGTCGCGCTTTTAGCGAAAGCCAGCCCCGAATTACGTCTCGCGTTTATATTCGCGCTGTACACGGGTCAGCGGCAAGGTGATCTCCTCCGGCTCCCGTGGTCCGCTTACGATGGTGAGCGAGTGAGGCTGCGCCAAAACAAGACCGGCGCTAGGGTTTCTATTCCAGTCCACTCGACGTTGCGCCAGGCGCTTGAGACGGCGCCACGATGCAGCCCGGTCATCCTCACCAACTCGGCCGGACGGCCCTGGACATCAGCTGGTTTTTCTTCGTCGTGGCGGAAGCTCGTCAAGCGAGCCGGCATTGAAGGGCTCACCTTCAACGACATTCGCGGAACGGCGGTGACGCGGCTTGCTTTGGCAGGCTGCGATCACGCGCTAATCAGCGCCATCACCGGGCACACCATGGGCCAGGTCGGAGCGATCCTGGATCATCATTATATCTCGCGGACCGCGATCCTGGCCGATGAGGCAATCGCCAACTTGGAGGCCAATTAGGGAACAGACTTCCCAACTATTCGCCCAACCGATGATGACTGTCGTTAGATTAACCGGAGAAAACTTAATAAAATCAATGGCTGGGGGACCTGGATTCGAACCAGGGTTGGCGGAGTCAGAGTCCGCAGTCCTACCGCTAGACGATCCCCCAGCAGCCATTGGACATGGAAGATACCTCCAACGGCGGCGCGTGTTTATCACAATGCCGAGGCGGGACGCAAATGCCACGCGGGGGTCTGGAAACCGTCGATCAGTGTTGAGGAACCCTAGCCGCAACAGGAAAAACGCAGCGGCACGCGAGGGCTGGTCGGCGGCGCAGCCAGGGCGCTACACTGCGGGCAAGCAATAACAGGCGGCGTCCCAACGGCGCGGCTGATAGCAGGGAAAGGCAGGAAGGGGATGACCTCGGAGCTCAATGGCTTCGGCGGTTCCCCGTCCCAACGACGAACGCGACGGCCGGATAACGGCCGCGGCGAAGGGGAGACATCGGGGGACGGGCCGGCCGCCGCCAGGAACACGCGTTCCGGGACGGAAGCGATGCAGGAGTATGGTCCCGCCAGATCGGATGACGTGCTGGCGGCGCTGGACCTCGGTACTAACAACTGCCGGTTACTGGTCGCCCGCCCGGAACGAGGTGGTGGCTTCCGCGTGATTGATGCGTTTTCGCGCATCGTCCGCCTGGGCGAGGGATTGGGACGATCCGGTCGGCTGACCGAGGAGGCGATTGATCGCACGCTCGATGCCCTGCGTGTGTGCAGCGCCAAGATGCGGCGGCGTCGGGTCACCCGGTTCCGGGCGGTTGCGACCGAGGCGTGTCGCCGCGCTGGTAATGGCGAGGCCTTTCTCGATCAGGTGAAGCGCGAGACCGGATTGACGCTGGAGGTGATCTCGACTCAGGAGGAAGCTGGCCTGGCGTTCGCCGGCTGTCGCCCCTTATTGGAACCGGATGTGCCTGGCGCCTTGGTGTTTGACATAGGCGGCGGGTCGACGGAGCTTGCCTGGGCCCGCTCCGGAACTGTCGAGCGCATGATTGACGCCACCTCGATGCCGATCGGCGTTGTCACCCTGGCTGAACGGCATGGTGGCGATCGTTATGGTGACGGCGCCTATGAGGTGATGATCACCGAGGTGGTGGACGCGCTGGCATCGTTCGAGGTCGAGCATGCTATCGCCGATCAGGTCATTCTAGGGCGGGTCCAAATGGTCGGCACCTCCGGCACCGTGACTACCTTGGCCGGTGTATGGCTGGACCTGCCGCGTTATGTGCGCGACAAGGTCGATGGCGTATTCCTGGATGTGACGGAAACCATGGCGATTGGACGACGGTTAGCGGCACAGAGCTTCGATGAGCGAGCGGCACATCCGTGCATCGGACGGGAACGCGCCGATCTGGTGGTCGCCGGTTGCGCCATCCTGGAGGCGATCTGCCGAACATGGAGAGTGCCGCGTCTGCGGGTCGCCGACCGTGGCGTGCGCGAGGGTATTCTATTCGGCCTGTTGGCTGGACGGAGCTAAGTCGTGGCGGTTCGCGGCGGCGGGCGGTCCGGGTCTGGGCGTTCCACGGGAGGTCGGCCGGTGCGCGGCGGCGGGGCCTCGGCTCGGTCGGGGGGTGCCAGCCGGCAGCCGACGGTCAAGCTGAAGACTGCACGAGGACGCACTGCATCCTCCCAGCGCTGGCTGGAACGGCAACTTAATGATCCGTATGTGGTCGAGTCCAAGCGCCTTGGCTATCGCTCGCGCGCTGCATTCAAATTGTTGCAGCTGGATGAGAAATTCGAATTGCTAAAACCGGGTGCGCGGGTGCTGGATTTGGGCGCCGCCCCTGGTGGCTGGACTCAGGTGGCGGTCGCCAAGGTAGGCGCGCCGGCCCGGGGGCGGGTCGTCGGCCTGGATGTTCTGCCGGTCGAGCCGATCGCTGGAGCGACCGTGGTGTTGGCCGATTTCGGCGATGCCGAGGCGCCGGGCTTGCTGCGGGCCGAACTGGGCGGGCAGGTCGACGTGGTGTTGTCGGACATGGCGGCGCCGTCGACCGGGCATGCCAAGACCGACCACATCCGCGTGGTGATGTTGTGTGAATTGGCGCTGGACTTCGCCCTGGAGGTGCTCGCGCCGGAAGGCGTCTTTGTCGCCAAGGTCTTCCAGGGCGGCAGCGAGGGCGAGCTGTTGGCGCGCATGAAGCGGGCGTTCCGGACGGTCCGGCATTTCAAGCCGGCGGCCAGCCGCTCCGAGTCGCCGGAAACCTACGTGGTCGCGACCGGTTTCCGGGGTACGGTAGCGGAGAAGTAACGCCGCCTATTCGCGGCCAAATACCACGCGCATGCCACATCCGCGATTGGTCTCTTGGCTTCCGGGGCGTGGGATGTATAGTGCGCCGCCACCGCACTCCGGAGGCACCATGGACATTCGCGACGCGCTCACTTTCGACGACGTTCTTCTTGAGCCGGCACGCTCCAGCGTCCTCCCCGCCACGGTCAATACCCGAACCCGCGTGACCCGCACCATCGAGTTGGGCATCCCGCTGATCTCGGCGGCGATGGATACGGTCACCGAATCCCGCCTGGCCATCGCCATGGCACAGGAGGGCGGGCTTGGCGTGATTCACAAGAACCTCGACATCGCGCGCCAAGCCCAGGAAGTCCGCGCGGTAAAGAAGTTCGAGGCGGGGATGGTGATTAATCCCGTTACCATCCACCCCGAGGCGACGCTTGCCGAAGCGCTGGAGCTGATGACCCGGTATGGCATCAACGGCATTCCGGTCGTGCAGCGCCGCACTGGTAAGTTGGTTGGTATCCTGACCCACCGGGACGTGCGTTTCGCCACAGACGACAACCAGCCGATCCGCGAGCTGATGACCAAGCGGGTGATCACCGCGCGCGAGGACGTCCGTCCGGAGGAGGCGCGGGCGCTGCTGCACAAGCACCGGATCGAGAAGCTGCTGGTGGTCGACGACGACAGGCGCTGCATCGGGTTGATCACCGTCAAGGACATGGAGAAGGCGCAAAACCATCCGAACGCCGCCAAGGACGATAAGGGGCGTCTGCGGGTCGCCGCCGCGACGGGCGTTGGCAAGGACGGCATCGCCCGGGCCGAGGCGCTGATGGCGGCCGAGGTCGACATCGTCGTGGTCGATACCGCCCATGGCCATTCCGAGGGCGTGCTGAATACGGTGGCGGAGATCCGCAAGCTCGCCAACTACACTCAGATCATTGCCGGCAATGTCGCCACCGCCAGCGGCGCCAAGGCACTGATCGACGCCGGGGCGGACGCGGTCAAGATCGGCATCGGGCCCGGGTCGATCTGCACCACCCGAATGGTTGCCGGCGTCGGCGTGCCGCAGCTTACCGCGATCATTGACGTGGCCAATATCTGCCGCGAGGCTGATGTGCCGTGCATCGCCGATGGCGGGATCAAGTATTCGGGCGATCTGGCCAAGGCGATTGCCGCCGGCGCCACGTGCGCCATGATCGGCTCGCTGTTGGCCGGCACCGATGAGAGCCCGGGCGAGGTCTATCTGTACCAGGGCCGGTCGTATAAGGCGTATCGCGGCATGGGCTCGCTTGGGGCGATGGCGCGCGGCTCGGCCGACCGTTATTTCCAGGAAGAGGTTGCCGACAGCCTGAAGCTGGTACCCGAGGGGATTGAGGGCCAGGTGCCTTACAAGGGGTCGGCCGGCGGGGTGGTGCATCAGCTCATCGGCGGCTTGCGCGCGGCCATGGGGTATACCGGCAGTCCGTCGATCCAGCATCTGCAGGACAACGCCAAATTCCTCCGAATCTCCAGCGCCGGCTTGCGCGAGAGCCACGTGCATGACGTGACAATTACCCGCGAGTCGCCGAACTACCGTCCTGGTATGTGACATTAAAAAAACTCATTATATATTGATATAGAATGAAATATTCAGCACGTATCGAGGCTGCTATCGAGGTGTTGGCGGCGATCGGCGTGACGGACCGGCCGGCCGATCGGGTGCTTGACCGCTATTTGCGTGACCGGCGGTATATTGGCGGCAGCGATCGGGCCGCGATCACCGAACGTGTGTGGGGCGTGTTGCGACGGCGGGCGCGGTTGGATTGGTGGATCAAGCGCGCTGGCGCCGGAATTCACAAGGACGCGCGTGGCCGGGTGTTGGCTGATCTGGTGTTGACGGATGGCTTGGACGTGGCTGCGGTCGTAACGTTGGCCGATGGATCCGACTACGCTCCAGAGTCGCTGAGCAAGGAAGAAATCAAAGCGCTGCGGTATTTGGTGGGCAAGCCGCTCGACCACGACGACATGCCGGCCCCCGTACGCGTTGAGTGCCCGGTCTGGCTGTGGCCATCCATGCAAGCGGTGTTCGGCGACGAGGTGGAGACCGCTGTCCGTGCGCTGGGTGACGGCGCTTCCTTCGATCTTCGCGTCAACACGTTGGCCCAAGCATCGAGGGATGACGTTGTTGCCTCTCTTGTTGCCGATGGAATTCCGGCGGAGGCCACCCGTTTGTCACCTCTTGCAATCCGTCTCGACCGCCGCCGGCCGGTCGACCGTCTCGCGCTGTTCAAGGACGGTGGCATCGAGGTCCAAGACGAGGGGTCGCAGCTGGCGGCTCTCTTGGTCGATGCCAAGCCCGGCATGACGGTGGTCGACTATTGCGCCGGTGCCGGTGGCAAGGCGCTGGGCTTGGCGGCGTGCATGGCGAACAAGGGCCGGCTGCTGTTGATGGATGTTTCCAAAGGGCGGTTGGACCGGGCGGCGACGCGGCTGCGCCGGGCCGGGGTGCATAACGCCGAACGGCGGGTTCTCGTCGAGGGCGACAAATCGATCAAGCGGTTAGCCGGGAAGGCGGACCGGGTGCTGATCGACGCGCCCTGTACGGGAACCGGCACGTGGCGCCGCAATCCGGATGCCAAATGGCGCTACGACGCAACGGCTCTGGCGGAGATTACCACGACTCAAAGGATCATTCTGGAACGCGCCGCCGCCCTGGTGAAGCCGGGTGGGCGATTGATCTACGTGACCTGTTCGGTGCTGGCCGAGGAGAACGAGGCGATGGTCGGCGGTTTCCTGGCCGAGACCATGGCGTTCACCGCCCTGCCGATCGGCGCGGTCTGGGCCGAAACCGTGGAAGCCGCTGGCGGTGCGGCGTGCCCGGCACCACCAGAGGCTCCCTATCTGCGGCTGGCCCCGCATCGCGAGGGTACCGACGGGTTTTTCGTGGCGGTGTTGGAGCGGGTGCACGCGCCGGGGTGAGCCATCGTGCCGCCCTGGTTCATTCGCCGATCAACTCATGGAACCGTTCGGGGATTTGATCCTTGGTTAGCTTCGCCTGTTCCCTTTCGTCATGGGCGAAGGCGACCAGATCGGCCAAATCCTGACCGGTCAGGGCGATCACGCCGCCCAGCAGATCCTCTTGCAGCGCGGTCATCGCCGGCGCTCCGCGCCACATGCGGGCGGAGAACTCGAACGCGTTCATCGGCGACGGCATATCGGCGGCGTTCAGACTGGGACCCAAATTGCCGCCGACGCCGTTGACCGAATGACAGGCGACGCAACCGGTTTCGGTGAACAGCTTGCGGCCGCGGGTGGAGTCCATCGGCGGCGTCACGAGGCCGATGTCGCGCATGAAGGCGAGCATGCGATCCCTCTGCTCGGGCGACATGGGGGCCATTGCCTCGAAGTCATGGCCGTGTTCGTGGCCGCGATGCATCTCCTGCATGTGATCGATCATGCCCGATGGCGCGGCCGCGTGGCCATCCGCGTCATGACCATGTCCGGCGTCGGCACGGGCGGCGCCCGCGAGCGCAACACACAGCGCGATCACCGTGGCGGTTTGCGTGACAAGCTGCATGACCTCCTCCCTCTCAAGATCGTGAAATGGACTGCGGAATCTCGATCATATTCCAGGGCTGGCGTTCCGGCGTCCTTGACCTAGATCAGGCCGCCACGGTGCAGTGAGGGCGCGTGCATGTCGCCACCGCCTGGACTCCGGCTCCGCCCAGACCGTATGATTCACCTTCCTTGATGGCCGAGGCCTTATCTCTCGGCGTGCGGCCACACCTCAACGGAGGCGGCTTATGGCCGAGTTCGACATCAGGGTGCGAACGGCGGAACCGTCCGATGCGATCGGGTTGGCGCGGGTACAGGTCGAGACGTGGCGCGATGCCTATGTTGGCGTGCTGTCGGATGACGCGCTCATCGATCTCGACGAGATGCAGGCGGCGGTTCGTTGGACCCGCATGATGGGGGCGATCGCGGCGCCGGAGCGGTTGGCCGTCGCTGACCATGACGGCCAGGTGGTTGGTTTCGCTCATGGCGGGGTGAGTCGACGGGCGGTGGCCAAGGTCCTGGGGTGGGATGGCGCGGTTGGTGTGGGCGAGGTTTACGCGCTGTATGTCGACCCGAATTATCAAGGCATGGGCATCGGCCGGGCGTTGCTGGCCGACGTCGCGCGCCGGTTGGCGACGCACGGGTTTGACTCGCTGGCAATCCTGACATTGGAAAAGAATCGACACGGCCGGCGGTTCTACGAGGCGCTGGGCGGGGCGGCCGGCGATACGGTCCCGTCGGTCGTGGGCGGACTGCCCGCCGATCAGATCCCTTATTTTTGGCCTGATCTCAGCTATCTGGTGCAACGCATCGAGACCGCCGCGAGCTGAGATCGAGCGCGGGTATGTCGCTGCTTGCCGCTCGCTCCGGCTTCGGATAGCGTCGCGCGCTTCCCACGACCCGTGTGGTGGCGCCCCATGACCGATCGCGTTCTCATCCTCGATTTCGGCAGTCAGGTGACCCAGCTGATCGCGCGCCGGGTGCGCGAGAGCGGGGTCTACTGCGAGATCTTTCCCTACAACATCGATACGGACCGCATCCGCGACTTCGATCCGGCGGCGCTGATCCTGTCGGGCGGTCCGGCGTCGGTCTATGGCGAGGGCGCGCCGCGGGCGCCGCAAATGGTGTTCGAGATGGGCCGGCCGGTGCTCGGCATCTGCTATGGCGAGCAGTTGATGTGCCATCAACTCGGCGGCCGGGTCGATGCGTCGGACGATCAGGAGTTCGGCCGCGCCGAGTTGACCATCACCGACGATTGCCGATTGTTCGACGGGGTGTTCGCGCCGGGCTCGCGCGAGCCGGTATGGATGAGCCACGGGGACAAGGTGGCCGCCCTGCCGCCGGGCTTCCGTGTGGTCGGGACCAGCGGCAACGCACCGTTCGCCGCCATCGCCGATGATGCGCGCGGTTTCTACGGCGTGCAATTCCACCCCGAGGTGGTGCATACCCCGCGTGGCGCCGAGCTGTTGCGCAGCTTTACCCACGGTGTGGCCGGTCTATCAGGCGACTGGACCATGGCGGCGTTCAAGGATCAGGCGATCGCGCGCATACGCACCCAGGTCGGCGGCGGCCGAGTGATCTGCGGGCTGTCCGGCGGGGTCGACAGCTCGGTCGCGGCGGTGCTGCTCCACGAGGCGATCGGCGAGCAGTTGACCTGCGTGTTCGTCGACCACGGTCTGCTGCGCGCCGGCGAGGCCGAGGAGGTCGACCGGCTGTTCCGCCAACACTACAACATCCCGCTGATCAGCCGCGACGCCAGTGAGCTGTTTTTGGGCGAGCTTAGCGGGGTCGACGACCCGGAGGTCAAGCGCAAGACCATCGGCCGGCTGTTCATCGACGTGTTCCAGGAGGAAGCGAACAAGATCGAGGGCGCCCGGTTCCTGGCCCAAGGAACGCTGTATCCCGACGTGATCGAGAGCGTGTCGGTGACTGGCGGGCCGTCGGTCACCATCAAGTCGCACCACAACGTCGGCGGTCTCCCCGAGCATATGAATCTGGAGCTGGTGGAGCCGCTGCGTGAGTTGTTCAAGGACGAGGTGCGGGCATTAGGCCGCGAGCTGGGCTTGTCGGAAACGCTGGTCGGCCGGCATCCGTTCCCCGGACCGGGGTTGGCGATCCGCGTGCCTGGCGCCATCACCCGGGAGAAGCTGGACATCCTGCGTAAGGCCGACACGATCTATCTCGATGAGATCCGCAAGGCTGGGCTGTACGATACCATCTGGCAGGCCTTCGCCGTGCTGCTGCCAGTGCGCACGGTCGGCGTGATGGGTGACGCCCGGACCTACGACTATGCCTGCGCGCTGCGGGCGGTGACCTCGACCGACGGGATGACGGCGGACTATTACCCGTTCGAGCACGACTTCCTCGGCCGGACGGCGACCCGCATCATCAACGAGGTGCGCGGCATCAACCGGGTGACCTACGACATCACCTCGAAACCGCCCGGCACCATCGAGTGGGAGTAATACCAAGGTTTCTCGTTCAACTCTCACCGGGTATCGTCATCGTCAAAATGGCGGAGTCATTACAGTAATCTCGGGTTTCGCACCTTGCGCAGCGACGGTCTCGGGGACAATGCGGTCGTGTGATGTTCCAGGGCCGCGTCCTGTGCCGGACAGTTCGTTTGATGCCCGGATGCCACAGACATCGGTATGCTGCGTGTCCGGACGAGGAAGAGGAGGGGGCAATGAAACTATTCCGATGTGCTGCGGCAGCGGCCATGTGCATGGTGCTTCTGCCGTTCTCGGGGATGGCTGCCGACCTGCCGGCCGGATATCGGATTGACGTTCAGGGCGAGGACGACAGCGCGGTCGCGTTCTGGAAAGCCAATGATTTCTGGGGTGAAATCGACACCTCAAAACCGCTGATGGTGCCCCGCGCGCTGGTCGTGGTCATCAGCCAGAGTTGGGCCGAGGATGCCGAGCGAACGCCGGTGAACGAAAAGAAGGAGTTGTTCTACCGGGCTCTCCTGCCGCTCATTCTCGTCGCGAATGAAGAGATTCTCCGCGACCGTGCCCGTCTTCAGGAAGTAGCGGCGCGCCAAGCCGCCGGTTCGACCCCAGCCAACGACGACATGGCGTTTTTGCGAAATCTGGCCCGGAATTACCGTGTCGTGCGGGACGGGGCCGATGACGCGGACGTGTTGTCGGCGACCAGCGAGTTGCTGGCGCGAGTCGACGCCGTACCGCCGGCCCTGGCCTTGGGCCAGGGCGCTTACGAGAGCGGTTACGGCACCTCGCGCTTCGCGATGTTCGGAAACGCGCTGTTCGGACAGTGGACCTTCGACGGCAGCGGCATGCGTCCCAAGGAAAAGCGCGCTGCCAAGGGCAATTACGGGGTAGCCTCGTTCGACTGGCCGCTCGACTCGGTGCGCGCCTATATGCGTAACTTGAACACCCATCGCAGCTATGCCGACTTGCGCGCCGAGCGTGCGGCGCTGCGCCGCGTCGGCGAGCCGGTGATGGGCAAGGCCCTGACCAAGACCCTGACGAAATACTCCGAGCTTGGTCAGGCCTATGTCGACACGCTGCAGTCGATCATTCGTATCAACGGCCTCGACGTTGCCGACACGGCCCGGCTCAAGGACGAGCCGGTGACCCTGATTGTCTACGCTGATTCCGCGGCGGACGCCGATGCGGCCCGTGAGGAGATCAAGCAACTGCATCAATCCGGGGAACTCGCGGAGATGATCGGCGGTATGGGGTTGCGGAACTGACGGGTCCAACCAAGCGGTCCACATCATCGCATCGGCGCTGGGAGAGGCGATGTACCGTGCTCAGCTCAACTCCGGGTCGATCGCGCGGAAATCCACCGTTGGGTATTGGACGTACAACTCCCGGACCAACGCCTTTTCCGCATCCGTGAAATGTGAGCGCCCAAAACCCGGCTCGGGCGGCAGTCCGACCATGGCCGCCTCCACCCGCTCCCGGGTCACCCGCACGCCTCGTTCCTCCAAAACCCGCAGTACGTAGCCGGGCCAGTCGCGGCTGACGTCTTCGTAACGGTCGACCCGGAGTAGCCGAGGGTTGGCGGCGGCCAACACCGACCAGGACGCGAACAGATCCACCAGATCCGAGGCGTTGCGCAGCAGAAGCAGCCGGCGCTGCCGCTCCTCACCCAGATCGGCGAAGCGATGACCGTCGGTGATGAAATAACCGCCACCGACATAACTGGCGATGGTTTCGAAGATATTCCGCACCAGGATGATCGGCCGGATTTGAAGCATGTTCAAGCAAGCGCGCAGGCGCAGGCTGGCGGGGACATGGGCGCGCACCAGGCGGCCGTCAACCAACTCGCGCCGGGCCTGGATCGGATCGAAGGTGGTGGTGCGCAGCTCACCGTGCACGTGCAACCCGCCACGTCGTAGACCGAGCAGCCGCATCAGCGCGATCTCTAGCGGTTGGGTGGGCACACGGTGAAAGCCGTTGAGCAGGATCAGATTGCGCGGTGGTTTGCTCGGGTAGCCGAGGGTGCGCGCCGCCGTCTCGTTGATCCCCATGGGCAAGCCGCGCGTGGCCGCCACCGTATCGATCCACAGCGGATCCAGCATCGAGGGGGCGGTGACCAGCGCGCGGGCCAGGGCCGGGACCAAATGGGGATTTTGGCCTCGCGCGTAATAGAAGCCAACTAGGGTTGCCAGTGCGTCCGGATGATCGGGGCTCTCGGCCAAGCGTTGCCGAGCAGCCTGATCGGGTGGCCGGGCGGCGGCCGTGGTCACACGTCCTCGAGGTCGATATCGAGGATACTCATCTGGAAATGGAAGCAGGTCTCTCCGTCTTCCTGGTCTTTGTAGACCACGCCCAGGAATTCGTCGTCGAGCGTGACCTCGACCGAATCGTCCTTCTTGGCGCGCGGCACCAGGACGATGCGCGAGTTGGAGAACCGCTTGCGCAGATAGATTTGGACTTCGGCGATGTCCTGCGGCGTCACATGGGCCTCCTGAGAGCTGATCTTGGCACGGAACCGAACAGTGTGATTCCACGGCTTATCCCATGGGTGTCGGTCGGCGCAACCGTGTGCGTCATGCGCATCGATGGAAGACGGCGGTCACCGGGATGATTACTGTGCGGCATGAACCAGACGATCCCGATCTAAGGCCATGGTCACACCTGCGGCAACGGCGACGATCACACCGGTGATCATCGATTGCGACCCCGGCATCGATGACGCTATTGCTCTGTTGCTGGCGTTCGCGTGCCCCGAGGCATTACGTGTCGAGGCGATCACCACCGTCGTCGGCAACGTGCCGCTTGCCCACACGACGCGCAACGCTCAACGGATTCGAGCCCTGGCCAACCGTCTGGAGATTCCGGTTCACGCCGGCTGTCCGCGCCCGATCTTGGCGCAACCGCATCATGCCGCCCACGTCCACGGCGAGGATGGTCTGGGGGGGATCGGTTTACCCGAGACCGAGGAAGGCCTCGCCGCCCGGCACGCGGTCGACGCCTTGGCGGATCGCGTGCCGGGCCCAGACCGATTGACCACCGTTGCCGTTGGGCCGCTGACCAATCTGGCCGTGCTGTTGATCAAGCGGCCGGAACTCGCCGAGCGGCTTGGCCGGGTGATCGTGATGGGCGGCGGCATCGCGCGGGGCAACGTCACGCCGGCCGCCGAGTTCAACGTGTTCGCCGATCCCGAAGCGGCGCGCATCGTTGTCGAGGCAGGCCTCCGGCCTCTGGTCTTCCCGCTCGACGTCACCCAGCAGGCGTTGGTTACCGAGGCGGATTTGAGTCGGTTGGGCGAGGGAGGCGGCCGCGTTACCGAGGCGGCGGTTGCTATGCTTAGGTTCTATCTGGCGGCGGTCGGCGCGCGCCATGGCGGGGTGCACATTCATGACGCCATGGCGCTGGCTTATCCGATTTGGCCGGAGTTGTTCGAGGTTCGCGCCGCTCGGATGACCGTGATTACCGAAGCGGGTGCCGAGCGCGGCCGCACCGTGGTCGACTTCGACACCAGCGAACCGAATGCGGACATCGCGGTGGCGGTGGATGCACCGGTTTTTATCGATCGTGTGTTCGAGCGTATCCACGCATTGGACAGGTGACCCATTTCCCAAACCCTGGCATTTTCGCGCCATGATACCGACTGATCCGCTGATCGCCCAACTTGCCGTTCCCGTTGCCGCGACTGTGATTGCCGTGGTGCTGATCCGTCTGATGGGCGGCGCGGGAGCCGGTGCGCGCGCTGCCGCGTTCGGTGTTCCCATCGGCCTGATCGCCGGTTACGCCGTGCTTCCCGGCTTGCCTTGGACGCCGCCGGTCGAAGCCGCCGACAAGCTGATCTGGCTAGCGCTTGGCGGCGGGCTTCTGGGTTTGCTGGTCGATGTTAGCGTGCATGGCCGTGTCATCGCATCGATCCTCGGCTTCCTATGGCCGGCCGTGGCGATCGCTTGGTTGGTCGGACCGGCGATCTTCACGGCGGATGAGGCGACGCTTTACCGCTATGCCGAGGTGGCCGTGGTGCTTGGCGTGATCACCGTGCGGTTGAACCAGATCGGTGCGTCGGGCTTCACCGGTTCGGCGGCGGCGGCGGTGATCGCCGCCGGCCTCGGCGCTCTAGCGTTTGTGTCGGGCGGCAGTGTGGCGACGGCGATCGGGTTTCCCTTGGCGGCGGCGGGGCTCGGTTGGCTGATGTGCAATTGGCCGGCTTGGCGATTCCCTTTCGGCGTGGCGGGGTTGCTGGGCGGTACCGGCACAGCGATGGCGCTGGCGGCGCACGCGGCGTTGTTCACCACGACCAACAGCTCGCTGATCCTGATCGTGCTGGCGGCGGTGCTGGTCGAACCGCTGGCTCGGGCATGGGTCGCGCGCAACGCGCTGGCCAAGGCTGAGGCGGCGCAGCCACTTG
The DNA here is from genome assembly GCA_013203465.1 of Alphaproteobacteria bacterium. GTDB lineage: Bacteria > Pseudomonadota > Alphaproteobacteria > Thalassobaculales > Thalassobaculaceae > JABMNR01. Next base: position 26,165 of record JABMNR010000129.1, on the reverse strand, counting down.
CCTTTGCCGTCTTGGTGGCGATCCCTGCTGCGATTGCGGTGGTATTGGCGCTCTTCGCGCCGGATATCGTGCCGTCGATCTTCTAGCCGGAGGCCCCCAATGTTAGCTTTGAAGCGTGGCGCCTCCAGAGGTTTATTCGGCGGCAGAGGCTGAATTACCGACCACTCGACTTCCATCAAATCAAAGCGTGCCATCGAACCATCCTTGCCTTCACCGTCGGGAATCTGATTCGTCAAGCCTTGGAAATCCCTTTAATGGATACGTGACCTAGTCTCGGATCGGAGAGCGCGCATGGTTGGGTTGCAGGGGTTCGAGAGCCGGCGGATTGCCGGCGACGGTGCCGAGATCGATGTGGCCGTGGCGGGCTCCGGTCCCGCCGTGCTGTTGTTGCACGGCTATCCCGAGACCAAGCTGATGTGGCGGCATGTCGCTCCAAAACTGGCCGAGCGGTTCACCGTGGTGGCGCCGGATCTGCGCGGCTATGGCGCCAGCGACAAACCGGCCTCGACCGCAGATCATGCGCCGTACGCCAAACGCGCCATGGCCGCCGATATGGCGGCGGTGATGACGGCGCTGGGGCAGAATCGGTTCGCCGTGGTCGGTCACGACCGGGGTGCTCGCGTGGCGCACCGGCTGGCGCGGGATTATCGCGAGCGGGTGACCAAACTCTCGGTGCTCGACATCTGCCCGACGCTCGACATGTTCGAGCGCACTGACATGGCCTTCGCGACCGCCTATTATCACTGGTTCTTCCTGATCCAGCCCTTTGACTATCCAGAACGAATGATCGGCGCCGATCCGGGTTATTACCTCAACCGTAAAATGCGCCTCGCCGCCAATGCCGATGCGTTCCCAGACGACGTGGTGGCGGAATACGTGCGCCACTTCTCCAACCCGGAAACGGTGCACGCCACTTGCGAGGACTACCGCGCGGCGGCAAGTATCGATTTGGAGCATGATCGCGCCGACCGCGACCGGAAGCTGTCGATCCCGATCCAGGCGCTGTGGGGCGCCAAGGGCGTGGTGGGCGGCAGTTACGACGTGTTGGCCATATGGCGCGAGTACACGACGGGCACGGTCTCCGGCGCGGCCTTGCCCTGTGGTCATTTTCTACCCGAGGAGGCGCCGGCGGACACGCTGGCCCATCTGTTGCCGTTTCTGCAGGAGTAGTCGCCACGATGGCCATGAACGCGTTGTCTTTTTTCTCCCGCATCCGGACCTATTTCTTCGCCGGCATCCTTGTGACCGCGCCGATCGGGATCACGCTGTACCTCACTTGGTTGATCATTGATTTGATTGACTCAAGGGTCACGCCGCTGATCCCGGCGCGCTATAACCCGGAGACTTATCTGCCGTTCTCGGTCCCTGGATTGGGGGTGGTGGTGGCGGTGATCGTGCTGACACTGATCGGTGCGCTGACCGCCGGGCTGGTCGGCCGCTGGATGGTCAAGCTGTCCGACCGCGTTATGCAGAGGATGCCGGTCGTCCGCAATGTCCACAGCGCGCTCAAGCAGATCCTTGAGACCATCATGGCGCAGCAGTCCAACGCGTTTCGCCAAGTGGTGATGATCGAGTATCCGCGTCGCGGGATTTGGGCGATCGGCTTCATCACCGGCGATACGTTGGGCGAGGTGCAGAGCATGACCGAGGATGAGGTGGTCAACGTGTTCCTGCCGACCACGCCGAACCCGACCTCGGGGTTTCTGCTGTTCGTGCCGCGCGAGGAATGCCGGGTGCTGTCGATGACGGTGGAGGAGGGGATAAAGATGGTCGTCTCCGGCGGTATTGTCACCCCGCAGGATCGGCGTTCGGCGGAACAACGGGAGTTACCGCTGATCCCCAAGGCCGATGCCGAGGCCCAGCGTGCGGCGGAGGCGGCGGAACGCAAGAACGCGCGTTCCGACGCGGCGTAACGGCACTCAAACAAGACATCCTTAGGCGCCGCGCAGATACCGCACCGCGGCGTCACGCTCGAACAGATACAGCAACACCCGCACGGCCTCACCACGCGGGCTTTCCAGCTCCGGGTCCTTGTCCAACAACAGCCGAGCATCGTCGCGCGCCATGGCGAACAGCTCAGCGTGCGCCGCGGGGTCGGCCAAGCGGAAGCTCGGCAGCCCGCTCTGCCGAGTGCCCAGGACCTCACCGGCCCCGCGCAGCCGCAGATCCTCCTCGGCGATACGAAATCCGTCCTCGGTCTCGCGCATGACCGCCAGGCGGGCCCGGCCGGTCTCCGACAGCGCGTTGCCGTACAGCAGCAGGCAGGTGGAGGCCTGATCGCCACGCCCAATCCGGCCGCGTAACTGATGCAGTTGGGCGAGACCGAAGCGCTCGGCATGCTCGATCACCATCACCGTCGCCGCCGGCACGTCGACACCGACCTCGATCACCGTGGTGGCGACCAATAGATCCACACCGCCCTCCTTGAACGCCGCCATGACGGCGTCCTTCTCCGGACCTTTCATCCGGCCATGCACCAAACCGACCCGGTCGCCGAACCGTCGGCGCAGCGTGCTCGCCCGTTCCTCGGCGGCGGCAACCTCCAACTTGTCGCTTTCCTCGACCAGCGGGCACACCCAATAGGCCTTGATCCCTTGATCGAGCTTGCGGGCCAGGCCGTCAATGACCTCGCCCAAGCGATCCAGCGGCATGACCCGGGTATCGATTGGTTGGCGTCCCGGCGGCTTCTCGGTCAGCCGCGAGACGTCCAGGTCGCCATAGGCGGTCATCATCAGGGTGCGCGGAATCGGCGTCGCGGTCATGACCAGCGTGTCGACCGCGCGGCCCTTATTGCCAAGGCTCATGCGTTGATGCACACCGAACCGGTGCTGCTCATCGATCACCGCCAGTCCCAAATTGCGGAACTCAACTCCCTCCTGGAACAGCGCATGGGTGCCGACCACGAGTTGCGCCGTGCCCTCGGCGATGCGGCCAACGGCGGCGGCGCGGCCCTTTCCCTTGTCTCGGCCGGTGAGAATCTCGACCCGAATGCCGGCGGCGCGGGCCAAGGGTTCGATGGTGGCGAAATGTTGGCGCGCCAGGATTTCGGTCGGCGCCATCAGGCTAGCCTGATAGCCGCATTCCACCGCGTTCAGCATGGCGATCAAGGCGACCAGGGTCTTGCCGCTGCCGACATCGCCCTGCAACAGGCGCAGCATGCGGCTGTCCTGGGCCATGTCGGCTTCGATTTCGACGAGCGCCATCCGCTGGGCGTTGGTCAGCGCGAAGGGCAGGGCGGTGATCACCGCTTCCCGCAGATGTCCATCACCCCGGATGGCATGGCCGGGTTGGCGTTTCATGCGGGCGCGCACCAGGGCCAACGCCAATTGGTTGGACAACAGCTCGTCATAGGCGAGGCGCCGCCGCGCCTTGGTGTCCGGTTCGATGTCGGTCGGGGTCTGCGGCGCATGCACCGCCCGCACCGCGTCGCCCCAAGAGGGCCAGCCGTGGGTCGGCAGGATGGTCGGGTTGATCCACTCCGGCATATCGGGCAGTCGGGTCAGCGCGGCCTCCACGGCGCGTTTCAGGGTTTTCTGCGGCAATCCGTCGGTCGAGGGGTAGACCGGCTCCACCGTGCGGATCGCTTCGGCTTCGCTCTCGGGCACCACATGCTCGGGATGGGCCATTTGCGGCCGGTCGTTCCAGTGTTCGACACGGCCGCTGACCACCCGTGTCTGGCCGACCGGCAGCAGGTTTTGCAGCCAGTCGCCCTTGGCGTGGAAATAGACCAGATCGATCTCGCCGGTATCGTCGGCACAGACCACACGGTAAGGGCTGCGCCGTCCGCTTCCCGGCTGATGCCGTAGCACCTGTACCGTGATGGTGGCGATCAGGCCGTCCGGAGCTTCGGCGACTTTGGGACTTGGCCGGCGATCAATCACTCCCGACGGCAGATGCCACAACAGGTCGACGATCTGTGGCCCCGCCGTCTTCTCGATCAGCTTGGCATAGCGCGGCCCGACGCCCTTCAGGCGGGAAATCTCGGCGAACAGCGGGTATAGAAGCTCGGGGCGCAATGCGGTATCCGCGGTTGAGGGACGACATGCGTCTCGGGATGGCCGTAGCCTTCCCATCACTTTATATCCTACCGGCGTCAGCCTGAAAGGAGAGCGGTATGCCTGAGGCCCTCGATCCACGGCGCAAGAAGCTGCTATACCGCAGCGCCTATACTGGCACGAAGGAAACCGACGTGCTGCTGGGCGCATTCGCCGAGCGTCATCTGGCGGCCCTCACCGACCAACAGCTGGACGATTACGAACATCTGTTGGCGATCGAGGATCCCCGCCTCTACAAGTGGATCGCCGGTCGGGAGGCGGCTCCTCCAGAATACGACACCGAGGTGTTGGCGATGATCCGAACGTTCGAGTTGCGCGGCTGAGGCGATCCGGGACCGACTATCAATGGATTTAAGCTCGTTTCCCACCGCCGTCGGCCGTGTCGTTTTCGCGTCGGCGCCCGAGGGACTGGACGCCGTGGCCATCGCCCATTTGGCGCGCGCACGTGGTACCGTCCTGCATGTCGCGCGCGATGACGCGCGCCTGGCGGCGTTGACCCGATCGCTGGCCTATGTCGACCCCGGCATCAAGCGCCTGACTCTGCCGGCCTGGGATTGCCTGCCCTACGACCGGGTTTCCCCCAACGGTGAGATCGTCTCCCGCCGGGTCGAGGCCTTGACCGCGTTGGTGGAGGGAAAGCCGGGTGCGGGGCTGCGCGTGGTGCTCACCACGGTCAACGCGATCCTACAGCGGGTGCCGCCGCCGGCATATTTCACCGGTGCCTCGCTGACGCTGCGTGTGGGCGAGGAAATCGCCCTAGACGATCTTCTGGCGTTCTTCGAGCGCAACGGATACGGCCGCAGTGACACGGTGCGTGAGATTGGCGAATACGCGGTGCGCGGCGGTATCGTCGACGTTTTCCCGGTTGGTCGTGACGAGCCGGTGCGCCTGGACTTCTTCGGTGACGAGTTGGAAGCGGTCCGCCGCTTCGATGCCATGTCCCAACGCACTTCCGGTAAGGCTAAACGTGTGGTGCTGCGACCGGTCGGCGAGGCGTTGTTGGACGAAGCGTCGATACAGCGCTTCCGCTCCGGCTACCGGGCCCGCTTCGGCGCCGAGGTTACCTCCGATCCGGCATACGAGGCGGTAAGCGCCGGACGGCGCCACGGTGGTATGGAGCATTGGCTGCCGCTGTTCCACGAGCGTATGGCGACAGTGTTCGATCTGGTGGAAGAGGCCGCCGTCACTCTCGACCATCAGGTTGGGGAAGTGGCGTCCGCCCGGCTAGAGCAGATCAAGGAATACCACCAGGCCCGCACCGACATGCTGCGCGCCGGCGGAGCCGAGGCCGGCGGGATATACCGTCCGTTGCCGCCGGACGCGCTGTATCTGTCCGAGGAGGAATGGAGCACGCGGCTGGCGGACCGGGCGGTTGGCGCCTTCACCCCGTTCGCGGCGCCGGACGCGGTGTCGGTCATCGATTTAGGGGCGGAGAGCGGTGTTGATCTGGCCGAGGCGCGCATTCGAGGCGGGTCGGCGGTGTACGATGCCGCCCGCGTGGCCATCGCCGATGAGATTGCGGCCGGCCATCGGGTTGTGGTGGCGGGGTATAGCGAGGGAACCCGCGATCGTCTGGCCAGCCTGCTGCGTGATCACGGGCTCGACGCGATCGAGCCGGTTGAATCGGCAGCCGAGGCCGCCGCCTTGCCGGCCGGCACGGTGGCGGCGGCGGTGCTGCCGTTGGAGCGCGGCTACCGACACGACGGTGTGACGATCATCGCCGAGCCGGATGTGTTGGGCGAGCGGATGGCGCGCCCGTCACGCCGCCGCAAACGCCGGGGCGAGGATTTTCTGCGTGAGGTCTCGGCACTCGACCCGGGCGATTACGTGGTCCATGCCGAGCACGGCATTGGCCAGTATGTCGGCCTGGAGACACTGGAGATCGGCGGTGCGGCGCACGACGTTCTGCGGTTGGTGTATCTAGGCGGCGACAAGTTGTTCGTGCCGGTCGAGAACATCGAGGTGCTGTCGCGCTACGGCTCGCAAGACAGCAAGGCTCAACTGGACAAGCTGGGTGGCGCCGCGTGGCAAGCCCGCAAGGCGCGGGTCAAGAAGCGGCTGCTCGACATGGCGGAAGCCCTGATCGCGGTAGCAGCGGCGCGTGAGTTGCGTCGGACGGACGCGCTGTATCCGCCGGCCGGGGTCTATGACGAGTTTTGCGCCCGGTTCCCCTACAGCGAGACCGACGACCAGTCACGGGCAATCGACGAGGTGCTTGCTGACCTCGGCTCCGGTCGGCCGATGGACCGTTTGGTATGCGGGGATGTCGGTTTCGGGAAGACCGAAGTCGCCCTGCGGGCCGCCATGGTCGCGGCGATGCAGGGCTATCAGGTGGCGGTGATCGTGCCGACTACGCTGCTGTGCCGCCAGCACTTCCGGGTATTTCGCGAACGTTTTCAGGGCCTGCCGGTGCGGATCGAGCAACTGTCCCGGTTGGTCACGGCGAAGGACGCGGCCGAGATCAAGAAGGGAATCGCATCGGGCGACGTGAACATCGTCATCGGCACTCATGCGGTGCTGTCGAGGCAGATTTCCTTCGACAATCTGGGCTTGGTTGTCGTCGACGAAGAGCAGCATTTCGGCGTCGGGCAGAAGGAGCGGCTGAAGGAACTCCGCAAGGATGTGCATGTGCTGACCCTGACCGCGACACCGATCCCGCGCACCCTGCAGATGGCGCTGTCCGGGGTGCGGGAGATGAGTCTGATCGCCACCCCGCCGGTCGACCGGCTGGCCGTGCGCACCTTCGTCATGCCTTATGACGGGGTGATCATCCGCGAGGCGCTTCTCCGCGAGCGCTATCGCGGCGGTCAGACCTTCTATGTCTGTCCCCGGATCGAGGATCTGGCGCGGGTGCGCGACCGGCTGGACAAGCTGGTGCCCGAAGCGCGGGTCGGCGTTGCCCATGGCCGGATGACGCCGACCGAACTGGAAGACGTGATGACCGCCTTCACCGACGGTGCCTACGACATCCTGTTGTCGACCAACATCGTCGAATCCGGTCTCGATATTCCGACCGCCAATACCATCGTTATCCATCGCTCGGATATGTTCGGCCTTGCGCAGATGTATCAGTTGCGCGGCCGCGTTGGACGCTCCAAGACCCGTGCCTACGCCTATCTGACCACCCATCCGACCAAGGCGTTGAACCCGGTCGCCAAACGCCGGTTGGAGGTGATGCAGACCCTGGACAGCCTGGGTGCCGGCTTCTCGTTGGCCAGCCACGACATGGACATCCGGGGCGCGGGCAACCTGCTCGGCGAGGAGCAGTCGGGGCAGGTCAAGGAAGTCGGTATCGAGCTGTATCAGGAATTGCTACGCGAGGCGGTCGAAGCCGCCAAGGCCGGCGAGGGCGCCATCGCCGCGGACCAGGGCTGGACGCCGCAGATCGCCATTGGCATGACGGTGATGATCCCGGAGTCCTATATCGCCGACCTCAGTGTGCGAATGAGCCTCTATCGCCGGATCGCGCTTCTGGTCGATCAAGAAGAAATCGAGGCTTTCGCCGCCGAGTTGATCGACCGGTTCGGTCCGCTCCCGGTGGAGGTCGACAACCTGCTGAAGGTTGTCGCCATTAAACGGTTATGCCGGGCGGCGGGTGTGGAGAAGGTCGATGCCGGTCCCAAGGGGGCGATCATCGCGTTTCGCAACAACGACTTCGCCAATCCCGGTGGTCTTGTCCAGTTCATGCAGCAACAGGCCGGGACGGTGCAACTGCGGCCGGACCACAAATTGGTCTACCGCCGCGGCTGGCAGAAGCCGGAGCAGCGGGTGCTTGGCGTGACCCGTCTGATGCAGGAGCTGGTGGCGATCGCGGCGTGAGGGTGGTCAGGCGGTGTTGGCCGCTTTCGGCTTCTGGGCGGCTTCGTTACGCGCCAACTCGAACAGCGGGAAAAACGCCTCCGGCTCCTGAGCGCCGGCAAGGGCGTAGTGCCGGTCGAAGATGAAACACGGCACGCCGTTGATGCCGTTTTCATAGGCGAAACGGGTTTCGGCGAGCACGTCCGCCGTGCCTTCGCTGCTTTCCAGGAACACCGCCACTTCACCGCGCTGCAAACCGGCGTCTTCCGCTAGATCGGCGAGGCGGTCGGCGTCACCAATGTCGACGCCTTCATAGAAATATCCGGTGAACAACCGTTCGACCAACGGATCGGCCATGCCTTGCTCAGACGCGAACCGGATCAACCGGTGAGCCTTCACGGTGTTCGGCGTCCGCTGGATTTTATCGAGTTGGAAATCGATGTCCTCGCGCGCGCCGTTCTGCCGGATGGTTTCGTAAATCTGGGTCGCGCGTTCTTTGTTACCGAACTTGGTGTCGAGATACGCTTGCCGTGGCATGCCTTGGATTGGCATATCCGGGTTCAGCTGAAACGCCCGCCAGTGGATCTCCAGATCCTCCTGCGGTTTTTCCCGCAGGGCACGTTCCAGTCGGCGCTTGCCGATGAAGCACCACGGGCAGATCACGTCGGAGAAGATATCGATGCGCATGAGGTGACCCTAGCGCGCGTATCATGGCATCACAACCCATCCAAAACACCAATCCGCGACGGGGCTGGTACCGCTTGACGGCGTCGGGCGCGAACGGAACAGTAGGCTGGCCAACCGAGGGATACGCGCAATGACCGACACGATCTACGACCGCGACTTGCCGCGTACACCGGCGAACCACGTACCGCTGACACCCATCGACTTTCTGCTGCGGGCGGCGGGGACCTACCCGGACAAGGTGGCGGTGATCCACGGCACGATCCGGCGGACCTACGGCGAGATGGAGACACGATGCCGGCGGTTGGCGTCGGCGCTCGCCAAGCGTGGGATTGGGACCGGCGACGCGGTGGCGGTGCTGTGCCCGAACACCCCGGTGATGTTGGAGGCGCATTACGGCGTCCCCATGGCCGGCGCCGTCCTGAACGCCATCAACACGCGCCTTGACGCCAAGACCATTGGCTTCGTCCTCGACCATGGCGAGGCCAAGCTGGTCCTGGTCGATCGCGAGTTCACCGCCACCATGGCCGAGGCGGTCGCTCTCAGCGAGCGCAAGCCGCCCGTTGTCTGGATCGATGATGTACTGGCCGAGGGTGGTGATCCGCTGGGTGAGATGGAATACGAGGAGTTGTTGGCGTCCGGTGATCCGGACTACCGGTTCGAGTGGCCAGTCGACGAATGGCAGGCGCTGGCGTTGAACTACACCAGCGGCACGACGGGTAATCCCAAGGGCGTGGTCTTCCATCACCGGGGCGCGTATCTGAACGCCATGGGCAACGCCATCGCCTTCGGGCTGGACCGGCAGTCGCGCTATCTCTGGACCCTGCCGATGTTCCATTGCAACGGCTGGACCTATACCTGGGCCGTGACGGCGGTCGGCGGCACCCACGTCTGTCTGCGCAAGGTCGACCCGGCGTTGATCTTCCCGCTGATCGCCGAGCACGAGGTAACCCACATGTGCGGCGCGCCGATCGTTCTGACGATGCTGATCCATGCGCCCGATACGGTGAAGCGGAGATTCGACCATGCGGTCGCCGTCGCGACCGGCGGTGCTGCCCCGCCCAGTGCGGTGATCGCCGAGATGGAGCGCATGGGTTTCACGGTTACCCATCTGTATGGCCTGACCGAAACCTATGGCCCGGCCACGATCTGCGCCTGGCCGCCGGAATGGGATTCCCTGGAACTCGATGATAAGGCCCGCAAGATGGCGCGCCAGGGTGTGCATTATCCGACGCTGGAGGGTATGGCCGTGAAGGATCCCGGGACCGGCGAGGATGTGCCGGCCGACGGTAAGACGATCGGTGAACTTTGTGTGCGCGGCAACACCGTGATGAAAGGGTATCTGAAGAACCCGAAGGCGACCGGCGAGGCGATCCGCGACGGCTGGTTCTGGTCCGGTGATCTGGCGGTGCTGCACCCCGACGGCTATTGCGAGGTGAAGGACCGGTCGAAGGACATCATCATCTCCGGTGGTGAGAATATTTCCTCGCTGGAGGTGGAGGACGTGCTGTTCCGACACCCGAAGATCATGGAGGCGGCGGTGGTCGCCCGTCCCGACGACAAGTGGGGCGAGACGCCTTGCGCCTTCGTCACGCCGGCACCGGGCGCGGTGTTGACCGAGTTGGAGGTCATCGCCTACTGCCGGGACAATATGGCGCGCTTCAAGGTGCCGAAGACCATCGTCTTCACCGAGCTGCCGAAGACCTCGACCGGCAAGATTCAGAAGTTCGTCCTGCGCGAGCAGGCGAAGGTTCTGTAAAGCGGTTCAAGCGGGTTCGCTCGATCCCTCCGGCGCCGTCTGGGGATCGGTGTCCAACATGCGTACATCCCGACGCGGCAGCGGGAAGGCGATACCCTCCTCGCGCAGGCGTTTGACGATGGCGAAATGCAGGTCGCTGGTGACGATCACGAAATTGTTGATGTCGATCAGATAGACCCGCAGCCGCATTCGCATGGCGTGGTCGTCGAACGCGTGGAAGTACAGATGCGGCTCCGGCCAATGGGCGACCATCGGATTGGCCTGGGCAACCTCCAGCAAGATTTCGCCGACGCGGTCCGGGTCGGTGCCGTAGGCGACCGGCACACCGATCTCGATCCGCCCGTAGCGATCCCTATGAGTGTAGTTGATCACCGATGAGGAAATGAGGTCTGAGTTCGGAATGATCACTTCCGAACGCTGAAAGGTCTGGATCTCGGTGGAACGGACATTGATCCGTTTCACCGTGCCTTCATGGTCGCCGATCTTGATCCAGTCGCCAACCTTCACCGGCCGCTCGATCAGCAGGATCAGGCCCGAGACGAAATTATTAACGATGGCTTGCAGACCGAACCCGATACCGACCGACAAAGCGCCGGCGATCAGCGCCAAGTTCGACAAGTCGAGGCCCGTGACCGCGATCGCGACCAACACCGCCAGGGCGAAACCGACATAACCGATTCCGGCGGACACTGAGTTCTGCACCCCGGGATCGATGTGCGTGCGCGGAAAAATGCGTTGAGCCAGCCCGCGTTGCACCAGTCGCGTAATCGCGACGCCCACCACGAAGGTGACTACGGCAGCCACAAAAGTGCCGGGTGATACCTGCACGCTACCGATGGTGATGCCGGCGAACGCCCGTCGCGCGGCGAGTTGCAGATCGTCGCCGCTGACGCCAAAGATCAACGCCAAGCCCGCCACGCCGAGCAACACGATCACGACATCCGTGACCAAGTTCAGCCAGAACACCGCCCGTTCCAGACCGGCGTCGGACAAGCCGAAGGCGCTTTTAGCGAAGCGGTTGGCTTGCCCGTCCGCGATCTGGACGATACTGCAAACATCACGCACCAACCCGCGAGTCAGCACCAGAACCAGCACCAGGAAGCCCGCGTCGATCAGATGACCGACCAGATACACCGCGATCTGGCTGTAGCCGATCGCGCCGAATACCGGTGAAGCGACAGCCACCACGGCAAGCAAGGTGCGCAGGATCGCTCCAAGATCGAGACCGCTCCGTTCATCCTCATCCGGCGTGTCTTCTGGTTTTAGACCCTCGACGCTTTTGTCCGGGACAGCGGCGACCGTCGCCTGCTCCCAATTCTCACGGCGCAACAGGGCGAGAATGTTGAGCGCCAACACCAGAGAGATCAGGAACATCGAGGTCGCGGTGAGCTCGGGTGAGGTATCGAGCACCTCGCTCGCCCGCAGCACGAATAGGGAAAAATGCAGGGTTGCGAGCAGGATCAGCGACCGCCGGTAGATCGCGCGCGCCGCGGGTTCCGTGAAGGTCGTCAGCCGCCATGCCGCCCGGTCGGGCGCCAGCGCGGCCATCACCAAGCCCAGCATCACCAAGTAACGGGCCACCGCCGATCCGGCGGCGGATACTATCGACGCCGCCTCGCCATGGATCACGTCCATCGATAGGATCAGGCTAATCGGCGCCGCGATCAGGGCCGCCGGTACCGCTCCACGCGACAACGCCACGATCACTGCCGCGAGGACCTTTCGGGCATAGCTGGGTGTCTCGACCTCTAACCGCCAGCCGTACCGCCGTTCAAGCCAAAACCGCGTCCATGCCCACAGCGTCGTCAGGCCGATCAGCACGAAAACCAGCGGGGGTACCGCATTGCTCGCCGATGGACCGTGTACAACCACTGCGGCGAGTGGCGCGCGCAGTCCACCGCGCACCAACTCGACGAAGTCGGTAATGCCTTGCAGGAACACAGCCGGTCGGACCGGGGCGGGATAACGCTCCAGCAATTGATCGCGCAGTTGCTGCGCGCGGGTACGATTGGCCCGCTCGATCAATTGGCGCGAACGTTCGGCAATTAGGCCAATCGCCCTGGTTCGAGCGCTTGTAGCCGCCAGCCGCGCTTCAATAGCGGTGCGAAGCCCTTTGATCTCACTGGTTTCTTGGTCGGTCGGATCGTTCGGTGATGGACCCAGCGCGTCACGTTGCGCGGTCAACTCGATGATCCGTTTATCCAACAGGGCTCGGCGGTCAGTAGCGGCGACCTCGATCTCGATCAATCGGCCACGCAAGATCGAGATCTGCTCTTTTGTCAGATCGGTGTCGTCGGTCAGCAGAGGCTTGGCAGCCTCCAAGGTGCCGCGCCAGCGGGCGATTGTCAGGTCGGTAAGGTGGAGATCCTGTTCGTTGAAATCCGGATTCGATTCGCCGGGAATCGCGGCACGAATGGCCTGATCCCAGAGCTCGGTCTCCGTTTTGCCGCCGGCAACTTGCGCCATGGCCGGCAGCAAGGTGACGCAGAGAAAGACCACGACAAGCGCGGTCAAACGGCACCCAGCGCGGTGTCTGGCGACGGTTGTCATCGATGCCTCATGCCATGGTGGCGCGTGGCGCACAAGCTGGGCCGCACCCCGATCTTGCACGCCGGGGTCACTCGGCGCAGCCTTTCGGCCGGTTGTTGGAAGGCGGGAGCATGGACATGCGTCGGGTCGCGGTCGTCGGATGCGGGTATTTCGCGCAATTTCACCACGACGCTTGGGCACGCATGGCAGGCGTCGACGTAGTGGGCGTGTGCGATGTGGATCGAACCAAAGCCGAGGCGGCGATCGCCGAATTCCATCCGACGGCTAAAGCATTCGACGACACCATGGCGGTGCTGGACGACCTGCGTCCGGATATCGTCGACATCGTCACGCCGCCAGTCACCCACGCGGCGTTGGTGGCCGCCGCTACCGAGGTCGGTGCCGATGTGATGTGCCAGAAGCCGCTGGCACCGACGTTGGATGAGGCGCGGGCGATCGTCGCGGCCGCCGAGGCCGCCGGAGTGCATCTGGCGGTCCACGAGAATTTCCGGTTCCAGCCCTGGTATCTGGAGGCACGCCGCCTGATTGACGCGGGTAGGCTTGGCCGGGTTCACGGTATCAGTTTCCGCTTGCGGCCTGGCGACGGGCAAGGGGTCGATGCCTATCTCTTGCGACAGCCCTATTTTCAGCAGATGCCCCGGTTCCTGGTGTTCGAGACGGCGGTGCATTTCGTCGACACGTTCCGGATGCTGTTGGGCGAGGTCATCTCGGTCTACGCCGATCTACGTCGGCTCAACCCGGTGATCGCCGGTGAGGATGCGGGCCACATCCTGCTCCACTTCGAGTGTGGCGCGGTCGGCCTGTTCGACGGTAATCGGCTGAACGATCATGTGGCGGAGAACGCCCGCCGCACCATGGGGGAGATGTGGTTGGAGGGGGAGAAAGGCGTGCTGCGCCTGAACGGTGATGGGGCGTTGTTCTGGAAACCCCATGGCGCGCCGGAACAGCGGCATGCTTTCGACTGGGAAAACCAGGGCTTTGCTGGAGACTGTGTGTACGCGACCAACCGGGCGGCGGTTGACGCCTGGGCCGCCGGGCGGCACGCGGCCAATGAAGGCCGGGCCTATCTGCGAAACGCCGAGCTGGTCGAGGCGATCTATCGGTCGAACGAATTGGCCGCGCGTGTCGAGATTTGAGACCAGATGAAGCCGCTAAACCAGCCGGTACACCTGGATCGGCTCGACCCGCCCGCGCAGGGCGTACGGGCCGAGATCGGTGAGGTCCTCGGTGACCGCCGCGTTGGCCACGGTGTCGGCGCTGGCCAGCGCGATGACCTCGGCGCTGGGGTCGATCTCCTTACCCAGTGCCTCCAATCGGTTGGCGATGTTCACCGCGTCGCCGACAAGCGTGTAGTTGATCCGGCCCGGCGCGCCGATGTTGCCGGCCACCACCTCGCCGTCATGCAGGCCAATCCGTATGCGTATCGGTAACTCACCCGCCGCGACACGCCGCGCGTTGTCGGCACGGACCGCCTCGGCAATGGCGCGGGCCGCGCGCACCGCGCGGGTGGCATGATCCTGCTGGCGGGCCGGCGCGCCCCAGAACGCCATGACGCTGTCGCCGATGTATTTGTCGATGACGCCGCCCTCGGCTTCCACGGCGCCGGCAATCAAGGTGAAATGGTGATTCAACAGGCCAGCGACGGCCCGGGCGTCCATACCCTCGGCGAGAGTGGTGAAGCCAGGAATGTCGGTGAACAGGATGGTGACGAGCCGCCGCCGGGTTGGTAGGCCGTCGTCGCCCCTGTCGCGCATGATCCGGGCGACCAGGCGCTTGGGCACGTAAGTCTCGAACCAGCGCAGGGCGCCGACCATCTTGTTGAAAGCGTCGGAGGCTTGAGCAAGTTCGGTCAAGCGAGTTGCCGGCAGGGGTGTCACGGCGTCAACATCAAGGCGACGAACATGCTCGGACGCCTCGGCGAGTGCGGTGATCGGCCGTCGGATGGCGCGTGCCACCCGGGCCAGGATCAGCAAGCTGATCGCCAACACGACCAGGCCCGCGGCCGCGCTCCACTGCAGGCGATCAAATAGCAAGTCCGCCTCGGCCGTGTCGATCGATATGCCTAGGCGCCAGTCGTGCGGGAAATCATCGTCGAGTTTGGATACGAGCACCACATGCTCGTGGCCCTTGGCGTCGGTGACGATATCCGCGACCAAACCATCGAGTGATCCCAACAGCTTTGCGGACTCGAACTTCCCCGCGGCCCAGGCGGTCAAAAACGGGTCCTTCATTTCAGCGATGGTGGGAATTGTGGATCGGTTCATGAAGAAGCTTGGGGGTGGTCGTTCCATCGACGGATGGGCGATCACGTGATTGCCGCCATCGATGATGAAGACCGTACTAGAATGGGTCGATATTGAGTCGAGGTACTCGGACAGTTCCGACGCGGTCACGGCGGTCGCTACATAACCTATAATTTTGCCGCCATCGCGTATGGGCTCGCGGGCCGCGACGATGGTTTCGCCGAGTTCACGGCTCCAGATCGGCTCCGACCACCGTGCCTCACCCTGGATGATACGGACGTATTCTTCCCGAAGAACGCCCATATCAGACCATGCTCCCTGTGCCATTAGCCCATCACGGCCGATTCGGATGGTGTGTTCCGAATTCAGCACGATCGCGCTTCCACGGATTTGCGGGTTGACCAGCATGGTGAGCCAGACCCGATCCAGCATGGCCGGATCGAGCACGAGATCGTTCTCGGCGATCAGCTCCGCCGCCAACAGGGCATGACGGTCGGCCGGGGCAAGATGGGCATGAACCTGTTTGACGGTGGCCTGCATGGTGTGGGTCGCGCGTTCCCGCAGCAAGTCGACGGTGTTTCGGCTCGCGGTGATCAAGCCGGCCGCCATGACCACCAACTGAGCGATAACGATCAGCCCGCCGATGCCGCCGAGCAGCACGACCGCGATCGACACGGTTCGCCGCGCGGGAGGTGGGGAAGGGGTGTCTTGCTGGGTCATCCTTTGGGCTCTACCGGTCTTCACCAAGGCCGTCCAGCCTTCCCTGCGTATGGAAGCGGGCCTTGATGGCGCGGGGATGGGGCGCTATCTGTCGGCTCCGCACGATAATGGACTCCCTGCCCATGGCCACCCTCGCCGATGAGGTCGCCCGTCGCCGGACGTTTGCGATTATCTCGCATCCCGACGCCGGCAAGACCACCTTGACGGAAAAACTACTGCTGTTCGGCGGCGCCATCCAGCTTGCCGGCGCGGTGAAAGCCCGTGGCGAGCGGCGGCGCGCCCGCTCGGACTGGATGAAAGTGGAGCAAGAGCGCGGTATTTCCGTCGCCTCGTCGGTGATGACCTACGAATTCGCGGGCAAGACGTTCAATTTGCTCGACACCCCGGGGCATGAGGATTTCTCCGAGGACACCTATCGCACCCTGACCGCCGTAGATTCCGCCGTGATGGTGATCGACGCCGCCAAGGGCATCGAGACCCAGACCCGGAAGCTGTTCGAGGTCTGCCGTCTGCGCGACGTGCCGATCATCACCTTCATCAACAAGCTCGACCGCGACAGCCGTGATCCGTTCGAACTGCTCGACGAGGTCGAGCAGACCCTGGCGCTCGACGTCACGCCGGCAAGCTGGCCGATCGGCAATGGTCAGAGGTTCAAGGGCTGCTACGATCTGTTGCGCGATCAGCTCATCCTGGTCGAACGCGGGAATAACGATCGTCCGGCCGAGGGCATTCAGTGCGAGGGACTGGATGATCCCAAACTCGATGAGCTGCTGCCCAAGGATCAGGTCGCGGAACTGCGCGAACAAGTCGAGATGGCGCGCGGCCTGTGCCCGGCGTTCGATCTGGAGGCGTTTCGCCAAGGCACGATGACACCGGTATTCTTCGGGAGCGCACTGAATAATTTCGGGGTTCGCGAGCTGCTGCAGGGAGTGGCGGAGTTTGCCCCGTCGCCGCGTCCGCAACCGGCGGTCCCGCGGGAGATCGCGCCGGACGAAGACAAGGTCACGGCCTTCGTGTTCAAAATTCAAGCGAACATGGACCCCAAACATCGGGACCGTATCGCCTTCGTGCGGTTGAGTTCCGGGCATTTCAAGCGCGGCATGAAGCTGAAGCATGTGCGTAGCGGGAAGGTGCTTACCATGCACAATCCGGTGCTGTTCCTGGCCCGCGATCGCGAGGTCGCGGAGGATGCCTGGGCTGGCGACATCATCGGCGTGCCGAACCACGGCAATTTGCGGATCGGCGATACCCTGACCGAGGGCGAAGAGCTGACCGTCAAGGGCATTCCGAGTTTCGCGCCCGAGCTGTTGCAGCGGGTGCGGCCTGCCGATCCGATGAAGATGAAGCACCTGTCACGGGCGGTGGAACAGCTGGCCGAAGAGGGAGCGGCCAAGGCGTTCAAAACCCGGCTTGGCAGCCAGTGGATCGTCGGCGTGGTCGGGCCGCTGCAATTCGAGGTGCTGGCCGATCGGATTCGCACTGAATACGAAGTGCCCGTCACATTCGAGACGGCTGGGCTGCATACCGCGCGCTGGCTTGCCGCCGACGACCCGGCCGAGCTCAAACGGTTCATGGACGCCCATCAGGGCGACCTGGCGGAGGATCATGACGGTGAGCCGGTGTTTCTGGCGCGCAACGGTTGGCATTTGAACCACACCGCCGAGACCTGGCCGAAGCTGCGGTTCATGGCGACCAAGGAACAAATGGCCTAAGACCCCTGAAAATCCAACGATTGTAACAAAATCATCGATTGCCACAAACGTGAGCAACAAGGCAGACTCAATGTCATGAGTGACGTGATAGCCACCAGCCTGCTCAACCGCACCCTCCGGAACTTGCGTACCGCGTGGACCGACATGTCCGATTCCACGCGTTACTACCTGACCGGAGCGCTGCGCCCGGATTTGCCGGACGACGATTTGGTGAAAATCCGCCAGCACATGCTCGACTGTTTGGAGGAGTTGGGAGGCGAGGTGTCAGCGCGCGCTCGGGCGGCGGAGCTCGGGCGATCCTATCTCTCGCTAAACACGACCGGACGGGAACGGTTCTTGGCTTTGCTGGCGACTGAGTTCGGCACCGATCAGGAGCAGGTCGAGGCTGCGGTCGAGGAGCTGAGAGCCGCGCAAAACGAAGCAACGCGGCGCACCGCTGAACGTGTTCTTCGGGAAGCGTTGGTGCCAAGATATCGACGTTTACTAATGCGCTTCAATGCACTGCCTGAAGGTGTTAAGTTTTTAGTTGACCTTAGGGCTGAGCTATTGCCGCTGGCTCGCAAAACGCCGGAGTTGGCCGATCTGGACGCCGATTTGAAGGCCGTGTTGTCGGCCTGGTTCGATGTCGGGTTGTTGGAACTGCGGCGGATCACCTGGGAAGCGCCGGCGTCCTTGCTGGAGAAATTGATCGCCTACGAGGCGGTACATGCCATCCGGTCCTGGGATGATTTAAAAAATCGACTTGATTCCGACCGGCGCTGTTTCGCGTTCTTCCATCCGAATATGCCGGACGAGCCACTGATTTTCGTTGAAGTGGCGTTGGTTGACGGCATGTCGGACAACGTCCAAGCCTTGCTGGACGAATACGCGCCGGCATCCGACCCGGGAGAGGCCAACACCGCGATCTTCTATTCGATCTCCAACGCGCAGCGTGGGCTGGCCGGGATCAGCTTTGGCAATTTCCTGATCAAACGGGTAGTGGACCTGCTGCAGTCGGAGCTGCCGAACCTCAAGACGTTCGCGACGTTGTCGCCCATTCCAGGGTTTCGGAAATGGCTGGACGGGCGCCTTGACGACGGGGTCGGCCCTATTTTGTCCAGCGCCGAACGCCGTGCGCTGGCGGAAACCTTGGACGCGGGGAACGAGGTATCGGATCACGCCTTGATTACGAGGGCGCTGGGTCACGAAGGATGGTGGGAGCAGGCGCCGGTGGCCGATAGCCTGAAGGCGCCTGTTATGCGCGCGGCCACGCAGTATCTGACCACCGAAAAACGGCGGTCCGGCGTCACCACCGATCCGGTGGCGCATTTTCACTTGTCGAATGGCGCCCGGATGGAGCGGTTGAACTGGAAGAGTGATCTCTCAAGCAACGGACTCGCGCAATCCTGCGGCTTGATGATCAATTACCTCTACAAACTCGCGGACATCGATGGAAATCATGAGGCGTATACCGACACCGGCCGGATCGCCATGTCCTCGTCGATCCGGACCCTGGCGCGTGGCTGAGCCATGGGGCTCGGTATCGGAGTTTGCCATGGTTGACGAGGCGGACGGTGTCCTATAGCAGTGCGCTCCCTGACGACAGGCGCGCACGGCCCGGCGCGGGTGTGGTGGAATTGGTAGACACGCTGGATTTAGGTTCCAGTGGCGCAAGCCTTGGGGGTTCAAATCCCTCCACCCGCACCATGACGCCGCGCCGGTCGTGACGGCTGACCCCCAAGATCGATCGGGTGCGTTCCATGGAAGTGACCGAGACCCTCGCCGAGGGACTGACGCGTGAGTTCAAGATCATCATCCCAGCGGCCGAGCTTGACGCCGAGCTGAACAGCCGCCTGGTCGAGCTGGCACCACAGGTCAGCCTGCCGGGATTCCGGCCGGGCAAGGTGCCGCCGTCGCTGTTGCGACAGCGATACGGCGACTCTTTGCTGGGCGAGATCATCGAGAAATCGGTAAACGAGAACACGCAAAAGACCCTGGAGGAGCGCGATCTGCGCGTCGCCAGCCAGCCGCGGATCGAGATCACGTCCTACGATAAAGGCAAGGACCTCGAATACACGGTCAGCCTGGAGCTGATGCCGGACATCGGTACGCTCGACTACGCCAAGCTGTCGCTTGAGCGGGTGACGGCCGAGGTCGGCGAGGACCAGATCAAGGAAGCGCTGGATCGGATGGCGTCCCAGCAGAAGGAATCATCCCCGGTCGAGAAGGCGCGTCCAGCCGCCACAGGCGACGTCGTGGTCATCGATTTCGAGGGCAAGATCGATGGCGAGGTGTTCGAAGGCGGTGCCGGCCAGGATCATCATTTGGAATTGGGCTCGGACAGTTTCATTCCGGGCTTCGAGGAACAGCTGATCGGCATCGCGGTCGGCGAGACCAAGGACGTGCCGGTGCCCTTCCCGGCCGATTACCCGGCGGCGCATCTAGCCGGCAAGGAGGCGGTGTTCACCGTCACCGCCAAGGAATTGCGCGAGCCGGCTCCGGTCGAGATCAACGACGCCTTCGCTCAGCGGTTCGGTATGGACTCGCTGGATGCTCTGAAGGCGGCGGTGAAGGAGCAGATTGAAGGCGAATTCGGCGATGCCTCGCGGGCGCGGCTGAAGCGGTCTTTGCTGGACGCCCTGGCCGAAAAGTACAGCTTTGACGTGCCGCCGGGCATGGTCGAGGAGGAGTACCGTGGCATCGTCCATCAGGTGGTGCACCATGCCGAGGGCGATAAGGGCGCGTCCGACGATCATGACCACGACCATGGTAAGGAACACGACCACAACCACGACCACGATCATGGCGATGATCACAATCACGCTGCCGGCCACGAGGCCGACGAAGCCAAGCTGAGCGAGGAAGATCGCGCTGAGTTCCGCTCGATTGCCACGCGTCGGGTGCGCCTGGGTCTGCTGTTGTCGGAGGTTGGGCGGCAAAACAGTATCCAGGTGACGGACGACGAGGTGCAGCGCGCCATCCAGCAACAGGCCAGCCGCTTCCCGGGGCAGGAGAAGTTCGTCTTCGAATACTACCAGAAGAATCCGCAGGCGTTAGCCCAGGTTCGAGCACCGTTGTTCGAGGACAAGGTGGTCGATTTCATGGTCGAAATGGCTAAGGTTACCGATACGATCGTGAGCGCCGAGGCGTTGTTCGCCGACCCGGACGCCGACGAAGCACCGGCCGATGGCGAGGAGAAGCCAAAGCCGAAGGCGGCGGCGAAACCAACCGCCAAGGCAAAGTCGGGGGCTAAATCGGAGGACACCGACTCCAAGGCGACGCCTAAGGCCAAGGCAAAACCGAAGGCGAAAAAGGCCGACGCCGACAAGGGTAAGGAGAGCTAAGGGTCTAGATTGGATCGCGGGGCTGGTACAGCGGACGCGGTATTGCCATATTCGTGACGCGGGATCGAATCCCGAGCACCGATGAGGAAGGACGTTAACGATGGCCAACCTGGCCGATATCTCGATGAACGCCCTGGTTCCGATGGTGGTCGAGCAGACCAACCGGGGAGAGCGCGCCTACGACATCTACTCGCGGCTCCTCAAGGAGCGGATCATCTTCGTCATGGGGCCGATCAACGACGCGATCTCCAGCGTGGTGTGCGCGCAGTTGTTGTTCCTTGAATCCGAGAATCCAAAGAAGGATATCTCCATGTACATCAACTCGCCGGGAGGCATCGTCACCTCCGGTCTGGCGATGTATGACACCATGGAATACATCCGCCCCGAGGTTTCAACGGTTTGTATCGGGCATGCAGCCTCCATGGGCTCGCTGCTGCTTGCGGCCGGGGCGCCGGGCAAGCGGTATTGCCTGCCGAACGCCAAGGTGATGATTCATCAGCCGTCGGGCGGTTTTCAGGGACAAGCCGCGGACATCGAAATTCACGCTAAGGAAATCCTGGCGACGCGCGCGCGCCTTAACGAAATCTATGTCAAACACACAGGTCGGCCGATCGAGGAGATCGAAAAGGGCATGGACCGCGACAATTTCCTGACAGCCGAAGACGCCAAGAAGTTCGGGTTGATCGACGAGGTGATCGAGAAACGCCCGGTTCCGGACGACGAAGCCACGACCACCTGAGGCGTGTTATATACCCACGATCACCCGCGTCCGTGTGCCGATTAAGGATTTTTTACCGGTTGGGGTGGTATTACGCATTGTCGCTGGCGAAAGTGGGCGGCTAACATGAACCCGGTAGATCAGACGGTCAGGGCCGTAACATCATGAGCAAGTCCGGTAGCGGCGGCACGAGCGATTCAAAAAATACGCTCTACTGCTCTTTCTGCGGGAAAAGTCAGCACGAGGTTCGCAAGCTCATCGCGGGGCCGACGGTATTCATCTGCGATGAATGCGTTGAGCTGTGCATGGACATCATCCGCGAGGAGCACAAGACGACTCTGGTGAAGTCGCGCGACGGGGTACCGACTCCCGCCGACATCTGCCAGGTGCTCGACGATTACGTGATCGGGCAGGGGCAGGCCAAGCGCATCCTGTCGGTGGCGGTGCACAATCATTACAAACGTCTCGCCCACGGCCAGAAGAGCAACGACGTCGAACTCGCCAAGTCGAACATCTTGCTGGTCGGCCCAACAGGGTGTGGCAAGACCTTGCTGGCCCAGACCCTGGCGCGGATCATCGACGTGCCGTTTACCATGGCGGACGCGACCACGCTGACCGAGGCCGGGTATGTTGGCGAGGATGTCGAGAACATCATCCTGAAGCTGTTGCAATCGGCCGACTACAATGTCGAACGGGCACAGCGCGGCATCGTCTACATCGACGAGGTCGACAAGATCAGCCGCAAGTCCGACAACCCGTCGATCACGCGGGACGTGTCGGGTGAAGGTGTGCAGCAGGCGTTGCTGAAGATCATGGAAGGCACCGTTGCCAGCGTGCCGCCCCAAGGTGGGCGGAAGCACCCGCAGCAGGAGTTCCTGCAGGTCGACACCACCAACATCTTGTTCATCTGCGGCGGAGCGTTCTCCGGTCTGGAAAAGATCATCTCCAACCGGTCGAAGGGATCGTCGATCGGCTTTGGCGCCGATGTCCGCTCCCCCGACGACCGCCGTACCGGCGAGGTGCTGCGTGAGGTGGAGCCGGAAGATTTGCTGAAATTCGGCCTGATCCCTGAATTCGTCGGTCGCCTGCCGGTGATCGCCACGCTAGAGGACCTTGAGCAAGACGCGTTGATCGACATCCTGACCAAACCGAAGAACGCCCTGGTGAAACAGTATCAGCGGCTCTTCGAGATGGAGGATGTACGCCTCGAATTCCGTGAGGATGCGTTGTCCGCGATCGCGAAGAAGGCGGTCGAGCGAAAGACCGGCGCCCGAGGTCTGCGATCGATCATGGAAAACATCCTGCTCGATCCGATGTACGACTTGCCGAGCCTCGAGGATGTCGAGGAGATTATCATTAACGGCGATGTCGTCGAAAACGGCGCCAAACCCATCATGGTCCATGCCGATCGGCGCGAGGACGTCAGCACGGGCGCGTGATTACGCTTTGTACGACCGTTCGCCTTGATTGGCGGGGGGCGAACGCCACTTGTATAAGGTGCGCAGGGTCCCATCCCCCGCCCTGCGTGACACGGAGTTCTTCGGACGGGGGTGGCGCTTGTTTTGAGGCCAGCTGACGTGACTGATGGAACCGAGATCTACCCGGTCCTTCCTCTCCGCGACATTGTCGTCTTCCCGCATATGATCGTGCCGCTCTTCGTCGGGCGCGATAAGTCGGTGCGCGCGCTGGAAGACGTGATGCAGGACGACAAGAAAATCCTTCTGGTGACACAGAAGGACGCGACAGATGACGATCCCGCTCCCGACGATATCTATCAGGTTGGTACCGTCGGGACTGTTCTACAGCTCCTGAAACTGCCTGACGGCACCGTCAAGGTGCTGGTCGAGGGTGGGCGCCGCGCTCGGATTTTGCGGTACACCGCGACCGATACGTTCTTCGAAGCCGAGGCCGAGGAGATCGAGGAGGAGTTGGGCGACGAACAGGAACTTGAGGCGTTGTCGCGCACGGTCGTTGCCCAGTTCGAGCAGTACATCAAGCTCAACAAGAAGATTCCGCCCGAGGTGCTGGTGTCGTTGAATCAGATCGACGAGCCAGCAAAGCTCGCCGACACCATCGCATCGCATCTCAATCTCAAGATCGCTGACAAGCAGGAACTGCTCGACGCCGCCGGCGTGGTCCCGCGGTTGGAGCGGATTTATGGCTTCATGGAAGGCGAGATCGGCGTGCTTCAGGTGGAGAAGCGCATTCGCGGCCGGGTCAAACGTCAGATGGAGAAGACCCAGCGCGAGTATTATTTGAACGAGCAGATGAAGGCGATTCAGAAGGAACTCGGCGAGAACGAAGATGCGCGCGACGACTTGCAGGAGCTTGAGGAGCAAATCCGCAAGACCAAGCTGTCGAAGGAGGCGCGGGAGAAGGCGCAGCAGGAGTTGAAGAAACTGCGCAACATGAGCCCGATGTCGGCCGAGGCGACGGTGGTGCGCAACTATCTCGACTGGTTGGTCGGCATCCCGTGGAAAAAGCGTTCCAAGACCAAGAAGGACCTCCATCACGCCGAGACGGTGCTCGACGCCGACCATTACGGTCTGGAGAAGGTGAAGGAGCGGATCCTGGAATACCTCGCGGTGCAAACACGCGTCGGCAAGGTGAAAGGACCGATCTTGTGTCTGGTTGGCCCACCCGGCGTTGGCAAGACATCGCTTGGCAAATCGATCGCGCGGGCGACGGGGCGCAGTTTTGTGCGCATGTCCCTGGGCGGTGTGCGGGACGAGGCTGAGATCCGTGGTCACCGACGCACCTATATCGGCGCCCTGCCGGGTAAGATCATTCAGGGAATGAAAAAGGCCAAGGCCTCGAACCCGCTGTTCCTGCTCGACGAGATCGACAAGCTCGGCCAGGACTATCGTGGCGACCCGTCGTCGGCCTTGCTGGAGGTTCTCGACCCGGAGCAGAACAATACCTTCCAGGATCACTATCTGGAGGTCGATTACGACCTGTCGGACGTGATGTTCGTGACCACGGCCAACACCTTGCGGATGCCGCAACCGTTGCTGGACCGCATGGAGACCATCCGGCTGTCCGGTTACACCGAGGACGAGAAGGTGGAGATCGCCAAGCGGCACCTGATCGCCAAGCAGGTCCAGGAGCACGGTCTGCGTGAGGGCGAGTGGTCGATCTCAGAGGACGCGTTGCGTGACATTATTCGTTACTACACCCGCGAGGCGGGGGTTCGAAATCTGGAGCGCGAGCTTGCCAATCTGGCACGTAAATCGGTCAAGGAGATCATCCAGCACGGCCGCAAACAGGTGCGGGTCACCCGCCGCAACCTGGAAAAATTCTCGGGCGTGCGGAAGTTCCGCTTTGGCGAGGTCGAGGAGACCGATCTGGTCGGCGTGACAACCGGGTTGGCCTGGACTGAGGTTGGCGGCGAGTTGCTGTCGATCGAGGCCCTGACCCTGCCGGGCAAGGGTAAGATTACCTCCACGGGCAAGCTTGGCGACGTGATGAAGGAATCGGTCCAAGCGGCCGAGTCCTTTGTGAAGTCGCGGTCTCTGGTGTTCGGCGTTCTACCTAAGATGTTTGAAAATCGGGATATCCACGTTCACGTCCCCGAAGGTGCAACCCCGAAGGACGGCCCATCAGCCGGCGTCGCCATGGCAACGTCGATCGTGTCGGTGTTGACCGGGATTCCGGTGCGCCGGGACGTGGCGATGACCGGCGAGATCACCCTTCGAGGCCGGGTGCTGCCGATTGGCGGGTTGAAGGAGAAACTGCTGGCGGCCTTGCGTGGCGGCTTGAAACTGGTGCTGATCCCGAAGGACAACGAGAAGGATCTCGCGGAGATTCCCGACAACGTGAAGCGCAACATGAAAATCATCCCGGTCTCGACGGTGGATGAGGTAATCGCTCATGCGCTTGTAAGTCAGCCGGTACCGATCGATTTGGCCGCGCTCGAATCGAAGGCGGAGGACGGCATCGAGGTCCCGGCACCGGCGACCAAGGGCGAGGGGGTGGAAGGCGTGATCACCCATTGATCGATCGCGTTTTTTCGCGTGTATGTGTGGCGGTCGCTTCCTCAGGGGAGCGGCCGCTTTGCGTTTTGTGTGTCCAAAGAGACCTTATACGCCGAGTCAAGAGGGAAACCCGGGAGAAAACCTTGGTTTTTGAGGCTCTCAGTGATTGACGCATGGAGAAACACCGTTTTAAAGTCCCTCTCTAAGCGCTGCCTAGACGGCGCCTGAATTTTCCTGTCGCCACATTGGGGGGCTAACGTGAACAAAAACGATCTCGTTGCCGCGGTCGCTGACGACGCGGGTATTTCCAAAGCGGATGCCGCGAAAGCTGTCGACTCGGTTTTGGATAGTGTGACCAGCGCTCTCAAGAAGGGCGACGACGTTCGCCTGGTCGGTTTTGGCACCTTCTCGGTTGCCGATCGCGCCGCTAGCGAGGGCCGCAACCCGCGGACTGGCGAAAAGATCAAGATTCCAGCATCGAAGCAGCCGAAATTCAAGGCTGGCAAGGGCCTCAAGGACGCCCTGAACTAAGTAGGTTTTGAGATTTCGAGCAGAACGCCGGCATTCCCTGAACCGAGATTCTCCATATGAGATCCTCCCAACCCAAAAAGTGTGCCTCGGATCGGTAT
>JABMNR010000010.1 GCA_013203465.1 Alphaproteobacteria bacterium | reverse complement strand
GTCCCATTCGCGCACGAGCCGGGTGCCGACGACCGGGTTGCGGGAATCCGCGATGATGGCCTTGCGCCCGATCCGGCCTTCGATTTCGTCGGCCAGCAGATCCAGCGTCCGCCGCGTCTCGCGCGAAAGCCCGCCGAGGGTCAGTTCCTGGATCCGGTAGCCGAGCCTCAGCTCGAGGTAACTGCGGCTGTTGTTCGGGGCGGGCGCGCCGAAGAGGCTCTCCCACTTCGTCTTCAGCTCCACGACCGTCATTCGCTTGAGCGCTGAAAGCTGCATGACCACGCTCGCGTCCGCCGAGACGCGTTCGCCCGCCCGCCATGGCGCGGCGTCAGTCTTTCTCTTTGTTTCTGGCATCATTGCCCTCCAACTCGGTTGCTCGGTTTGCGACGACCAACACGGCGTTTGAGGGCGAGAATGTCGAATGAACTGTCTTCGCCAGGTGCAGATAAAGAACTGGACTGGTCCGGAAGAATACGCCTCAGCCCCGCGGCAAAAATGAGCGCGAGTTCATCGAGGCGTTCGTCCGCCGACATGCGGTCGGAAGGCACGGGGTTGGGGCCGGAGAGGGTGTCGTGCATGGAGACCGTTCGCAATCAGAATCGCTAGGCAAACGCTTAACCGCGAACGATAGATAATCAATATAAATCAGTGAGTTATCGTGGTTCTTCAAAATCATTAGAAGCGATGCGCAAGCGACAGTCGACCGAGATCACTGAGCTGTCCGCTCGCCGCCGACCTTCGCGCCGAGCCATTCGTCCAGCTTCGACCACCGCCGGCGTCCGGAGATGTTTTTCACCGCGATGGCGACGGCTTTCTTCTGCCCGACCAGCACGACCAGCCGTTTGCCGCGCGTGACGCCGGTGTAGAGCAGGTTCCGTTGCAGCATGGCGTAGTGCTGCGTCATGACCGGGATGACGACCGCGGGATACTCGGAGCCCTGGCTCTTGTGAATCGTCGCCGCATAGGCCGGCACCAGGGTGTCGAGCTCGCCGAAGCCATAGGTGACGGTGCGGCCGTCGAAGCTGGCGGTGAGCTCGCCGTCATCCGGATCGACATCGTCGATGTAGCCGATGTCGCCGTTATAGACTTCCTTGTCGTAGTCGTTCTCGATCTGCATGACCTTGTCGCCCGGAGCGAAGGTCCAGCCGAAGCGTTCTACCTTGCGCTCGCCGGCGGGATTGAGGGCCGCCTGCAGTTCGATATTGAGCGAGCGAGCACCGACACCGCCGCGGTTCATTGGGCACAGAACCTGGATGTCGCGGATCGGATCGAGACCGAAACGCTGAGGGATCCGGGTCTTCACCAGTTCGACGATCCGCGGCACGGCGGTTTCGGGATCGTCGGCCTGCACAAAATAGAAATCACTTTCGCCCTCGGGCTTGGAGAGGTCGGGGATCAAGCCCTGGTTGATCTTGTGCGCGCCGGTGATGATCCGGCTCTGCGCCGCCTGCCGGAATATCTCGGTCAGGCGCACGACGGGGACGTCGCCGGACGCGATGATGTCGGCGAGGACCTGGCCCGGGCCGACGGACGGAAGCTGATCGATATCGCCCACGATCAGCAAGGCCGAGTTGTCGGGCACCGCCTTGAGCAGCGCCTGCATCAACATGACGTCGACCATCGAGGTCTCGTCCACGACGAGCAGGTCGCACTCGAGCGGGTTGTCCGGGCCGCGCTTGAAGCCGCCCCCCTTGGGGTCGACCTCGAGCAGCCGGTGGATGGTCTTGGCCTCGAAACCGGTTGCCTCGGTCATTCGTTTCGCGGCGCGTCCCGTTGGCGCGCAGAGCAGCAGGTTCGTCCCTTTGGCCGCCAGGATCCGTAGGATGGAATTGACGATGGTGGTCTTGCCCACGCCGGGACCGCCGGTGATGACCATGGTCTTCGACTGCAGGGCCAGTCGGATTGCCGCGACCTGCGTCTCCGCGAGCTTCAGGCCGGTCTTCTGCTCGATCCAGGGCAGCGCCTTCTCCGGATCGATGTAAGGCCAAGGCAGCGTTCCATTGGCCAGGCGCAGGAGCCGCTCGGCGATGACCTTCTCCGCTCGATAAAGACCGGCGAGAAAGATGCAGGCCGTCTCGCCCACGGTGTCGGCGATGACCGTGCCATCGGCGAGTTCGAGATCCATCGCGGTCTGAACCAGACCCTTGTCGACCTCGAGCAATTCGATGGCGAGCGGCACCAGTTCCTCGACTGGCAGCCCGCAATGTCCATCGTCCATTGCCTCGGTGAGGGCATAGGAGATCCCGGCACGCACCCGAATCATCGCCGTCTTTTCGATGCCGAGCTTCATGGCAATCGTGTCGGCGGTCTTGAATCCGATGCCCCGAATGTCTCTCGCGAGCCGATAGGGATTCTCGGTCATGACCTGGACGGCGTCGGCACCGTAAGTCTTGTAGATCCGCACGGCGCGAGCGGTGCCGACCGTATGGCTGTGCAGGAAGACCATGATCTCGCGCACGATCTTCTGCTCGGCCCAGGCATCGGTGATCCGCTTGGCGCGCACCTGGCCAATCCCGGTCACTTCGCGCAGCCGATCGGGCTCGGCCTCAATGATGTCGAATACCTTCTCGCCGAATGCTTTGACCATCTTCTTGGCGTAGACGGGGCCGATGCCGCGGATCATGCCGGAGCCGAGATATTTCTCGATGCCGTCGATCGACGTCGGCGCGGAGGTGCGCATGAAGCGCGCCTTGAACTGCTGACCGTGGGTCCGGTCGTTGATCCATTCGCCCGACGCGGTGACCCATTCGCCGGCGGCGATGGTGGCGGCGTGCCCCACCACCGTGACCAGATCGCGGTGGCCGCGCGCCTTGATGCGGAGAACGCAGAAGCCGTTCTCGCCATTGTGGTAGGTGACGCGTTCGACCAG
>JABMNR010000128.1 GCA_013203465.1 Alphaproteobacteria bacterium | reverse complement strand
TCGGCGTGGGTCACGAAATACGGCGACAGGTGGCCGCGGTCGAACTGCATGCCCTCGACGATGTCGAGTTCGGTGTGCAGCGACTTGGCTTCCTCGACGGTGATCACGCCCTCGCGGCCGACCTTGTCCATCGCCGTGGCGATCATCTGGCCGATCTCGATCTCGCCGTTGGCCGAGATGGTACCGACCTGGGCAATCTCTTCCGTGGTCTTAACCTTCTTCGAGCGGCTTTCGATGTCGGCGACCACAGCCTCGACGGCGCGGTCGAGACCGCGCTTCAGATCCATCGGGTTAATACCGGCGGCGACGGCGCGTACACCCTCGCGCACGATGGCCTGGGCCAGCACGGTGGCGGTGGTGGTGCCGTCACCGGCGATGTCGGAGGTTTTTGACGCGACCTCCTTGACCATCTGGGCGCCCATGTTCTCGAACTTGTCGCTAAGCTCGATGTCCTTGGCGACGGTCACACCGTCCTTGGTGATGCGCGGCGCGCCGAACGACTTGTCCAGCAGCACGTTGCGACCCTTTGGCCCCAGTGTCACCTTCACCGCGTCGGCCAGCGTATCCACACCCTTCAGCAGGCGGTTACGGGCATCGATGTCGAATTTCACGTCCTTGGCAGCCATGGCTTCCTCTCGTGTCTCGATAAAATTAGGGCGCGTTTAAAAACGTCAGGCTGACTTAGCCGACGACCCCCATGATGTCCGACTCCTTCATGATCATCAGCTCCTCGCCGTCGATCTTGACCTCGGTGCCGGACCACTTGCCGTAGAGCACGATGTCGCCTTTCTTGACGTCCAGCTTATGGACCTTGCCGGACTCGTCGCGGGCGCCAGGGCCGACGGCGATAACCTTGCCCTGCATCGGTTTTTCCTTGGCGGTCTCTGGAATGATGATCCCACCTGCGGTCTTGGTCTCGGCGTCAAGCGGTTCGATCACGACCCGGTCGTGGAGCGGTCGGAATTTCATGGGTACCTCCGTCATGTGCATTGGCGGCGCTGTTAGCACTCGCCCGAATAGAGTGCCAAGGGGTATAAAAGCTCGGCTTTTGATATGTCAACCGGCGTTGGACGAAACGTCCCTCATATGGTCGACCTGACCGGCGAAGCGTTTCTCGAACCGGGCCAGGTCGGCGGGGCCGAGAGAGACGCTGACGCGCGCATGCTGATCGTCGTCGACGCGCTCGATGACCTCGCCATGGGCGTACAGCCAAGCCAGAACCTCGCCCTCCCGCAGATCAATCCGGAACCGGCACACGCGATCATCAACGCCAAGCAGTGTTTCGATCCGGGCGATCAGGGTGTCCACCCCCTCACCGGTCACGGCCGACACGGCGGCGACCGGCTCGTTCGAGGCTATTGTGCGTTGGCGCAAGACGATCCGTTGATCCTCGGGCAGAAGGTCGATCTTGTTGAGAACCTCCAGCATGCGGCCCGCGCGGGTGGTCTCGTCGATCCCGAGCTCACGCAGCACGATGAGCACGTCGTGTTTCTGGGCCTCGGTGTCTGGATGGGCGATGTCGCGGACGTGCATCACCACATTGGCCTCGGTCACTTCCTCCAGCGTGGCACGGAACGCCGCCACCAGATGGGTCGGCAAATCCGAGATGAAGCCAACCGTGTCGGACAGGATAATCATGCGCCCGCCCGGCAATGCGACCCGCCGCATGGTTGGATCCAGGGTGGCGAACAACAAATCCTGGGCCATGACCGCAGCGCCCGAAAGCCGGTTGAACAGCGTCGACTTGCCGGCGTTGGTGTAGCCGACCAGGGCGACGATCGGATACGGCACCCGGCGGCGCGCGTCCCGGTGCAGCTCACGGGTTCGTTTGACGTCCTCCAACTCACGTCGAATGCGAATGATGCGGTCGCCGATCAGCCGGCGATCAATCTCAAGCTGGCTCTCGCCAGGCCCACCCATGAAGCCCGTGCCGCCGCGCTGCCGCTCGAGGTGGGTCCAGGAACGGACCAGACGCGAACGCTGAAAGGTCAGCGAGGCAAGATCGACTTGCAGGCGTCCCTCGTGGGTGCGCGCCCGGGCGCCAAAGATTTCCAAGATCAACTGCGTGCGGTCGATGACCTTGGTGTTCAGCTGACGCTCCAGGTTGCGCTGCTGCACTGGGGTCAACTCATGATCGACCACCACCACATCGATTTCCAGGCGTTCGGCAAGCTCGGCATAGCGCTCGATCTGGCCGGAGCCGAACAATGTGCCGGCACGCGGTTTGGCGACGGTCACCACTTCGGCGTGGGCGGTGACCAGATCGATCGCCGAGGTCAGGCCGACCGCTTCATCCAAGCGGGCGTCGGGGTCGCGCACCGCCTGCCCGGCGGCGGTTTTTGATGGCAGTCGTGGATGAAGGACGAGCGCCTGGGTTCCCATGGGACCGGCTCCAGTGCCCTTAGGTCTCGGCCTCTTCCTTGCCCTCGAAGAGCTGGACCGGTTGTTGCGGCATGATGGTGGAAACCGCGTGCTTGTAGACCAACTGCGAATGCGCGTCGCGCCGCAGCAGCAGACAGAAATTGTCGAACCAAGTGACAATACCCTGCAGCTTCACACCGTTCACAAGGAACACGGTCACAGGTACCTTGTCCTTGCGGATTTTATTCAGGAAGACGTCTTGAACGTTCTGGCTCTTTTCCGCGGCCATTGTTTTATCCTTCGTCGTGACGGTTCATCTGCGAGATGGCGACCTCAAGTCGCCATTTCGCAGATGCGAGATAAGGTAGCCTACACCGCCAAGGGCGTTGGGCTCAATCGTCGAGCCGTTCCAAAAGAGCAGTACACCCGGCAAGGTGAAGCGCCGGCGGGTATGGTCGCAGATTCTCGGGGTGGGGGTCGCTCGGGTGCAGCAGGATCGCCGTGCAGCCGGCGGCGTGGGCACAGGCAAGATCGACGGCGGAATCACCTACGAACCAAACCTCCGGCCCCGCCGCTACGCCGGATCCCTCCAACGCCATGTGAATGGCGTCGGGGGCCGGCTTATCGTGGGCCGCATCCTGCGCGCCGACGATACGGTGAAACCACGGCGTCCACCCCAGATGCGCGGCCTCGGCCCGCAGATACCGGCCGGTCTTATTGGAAACCACGCCCATGGGGACACCCCGCTGGCCGAGAGTGGTCAGCAGATCTTCGGCCCCGGGAAGGACTGTCAGGGTGTCGAGGTGCACGTCCTCGAACGTGCTGTAGAACAGGCGTTGCGCCTCTTCCCAACGATCGCCGAACAAATCCGGAAAAGTATCTCGCAGCGATTGTTTGGCGTTGGCACGCACCTCGCCCTCGGTCCATGGGTGCCGCCCCATGGCCAGGAATGTACGCTCCAGGGCGCGGGCGATGGCAGCCCAGTTGTCGACCAGCGTGGAATCCCAATCGAACAAGACCGCACGGGGGGGCGGCAGCACCGTCACGGCGTGCGCCCCTCGCCACCGGCGTAGGCGAGGTAGGTATCCCGCAGTTTCAAACCAAGCGAGCCGGCCTTGCCGTTGCCGATCACCGTGTCGTCGATCTGCGTGACCGGGGTCACGAACGAGGTGGCCGAGGAAATGAACGCTTCCCGCGCCGTCTTGGCCTCCTCCACGCTGAACGGTCGCTCAACGAAGGTAAGGCCCTCGCGCGCGGCCAATTTTAGCAGTGTCAGCCGCGTGATACCGTTCAAGATACCCTGGTCGGCGTTGCGGGTGATCAATTCACCGGCGTTGCTGACGATCCACGCGTTGGTCGACGTGCCCTCGGTCACGTTGCCGGCGTCGTCCACCTGCCACGCCTCGTAGGCGCCGTTCTCACGGGCGTGCTGCTTGCCCAGGACGTTGGGCAACAGGGCCACGGTCTTGATGTCGCAGCGCTCCCAGCGGATGTCACGGATGGTGACGACTTTAACGCCATTCTCCACGGTTTCGACGTTGGGCAAGGCGATCCGTTTGGCGGTCATCACAAACGCCGGCACGGCATTCTCGGGGAACGGATGATCGCGCCGCGCGACACCACGGGTGACTTGCATATAGATCAGCCCGGTTCGGATCCGATTGCGGCGTACCAGCTCACGCATCACCAAGCGCAACGGCGCACGATCCATCGGCGGCGCAATGCGTAGCTCGCGCAGGGAGCGATCCAACCGATCCAGATGCGGCATCTCGTCGACCATGGCGCCGTCCTGGACAAGCACGACCTCGTACACACCATCAGCGAACTGATAGCCGCGATCCTCGATATGGACCGCCGCCTCGCCATGCGGCATGTACCGGCCATTCACATAGGCGACCCGCGACATGTGCTTCTCCGATCCGGGGCGGTTGAAAGCGGTCCTTCATACACCCCGACGGAGCCTAGAAAAAGTCCAGCCGAACGGCGAACAGCTTTTCGACTTTCTTGACCGCCGCGTACGTGGCGAACACCACCACCCGGTCCTTGGCTTCGATCACCGTATCGCCACGCGGCATGATCACCGTCTCGCCGCGAACGATGGCGCCCACGATCACGCCGTCGGGCAGCTTGGCATTCTTGAGCGGTTTACCGACCAGGACCGATGTCTCCAGCGCCTCGGCCTCGATAACCTCGCCAAAATCCTCACGCACGGAATAGACGCTGCGAATGCGGCCTCGCCGAACATGCTGCAAGATGCTCGAAACCGTGATTGCACGGGGGTTCACCACGGTATCGATGCCAAGTTGGGTAATCAACGAGGCATAGGTCGACGCGTTGATCAGCGTCACCGTACGCTGGCAGCCCGATCGTTTGGCCAGCAGCGAAGACAGAATGTTCACCTCGTCATCGTTGGATACGGCGACGAAGGTTTCGGTCTGGGCGATATTGGCCTCTTCAAGGATATCAAGATCCAGCGCGTCGCCGTTCAACACCATCGTGTCATTCAGGGCCTGGGCAATGAAGCGAGCCCGTTCCCGGTTGTACTCGATGATCTTGGCGTTGACGCCGGGGTGCTCCCGTTCGATTTCCTGAGCGAGCGTTAAGCCGATATTGCCGCCGCCGGCGATGACAACCGATCGAGCTTCCTGCTCCTCATGGCCGAAACTCGCCAAGGCCCGTGTGAGATGCGCGCTGTCGCAGACGAAATAAACTTCATCGCCAGGCAGCATCTGATCGTCGGCCTTGGGAACGATCGCCCGCTCGTTGCGCAGGATGCCGACCACCACGATCGCCAGATCGTGAAACAGACTGGTCAGCTGCCGCAGCGGAGTCTCAATAATCGGTGTGGTCTCGTCGCAGCGGACACCGACGACGCGAACCATGCCGTCGGCCATGGGCACCACATCCAAGGCGCCGGGTGCCTGCAACCGCCGACCGATGGCGCGGGCGACCTCGCGTTCCGGCGAGATGATGACGTCGATCGGCATGTGCTCACGCGAGAACAGGTCGGCCCAGATTGGTTGCAGGTAGTCCTGATTGCGCACACGAGCGATCTTGGTGGGGACATTGAACAACGAGTGCCCCACCTGGCAGGCCACCATGTTCACCTCGTCCGAGTAGGTGACCGCGATCAGCATCTCGGCATCGCGCAAACCGGCCTGCTCCAGAACACCGGGATGCGAGGCGAACCCCTGGATCGCTCGGACGTCGAGGGTATCGCTGATCTTTTGGATCAATGCCGGTTCTTGGTCGATGACGGTGACATCGTTGTTCTCACCGGCCAGATGCCGGGCAATACTGGTGCCGACTTGGCCGGCGCCACAAATGACGACCTTCATGGTCCGTCGGTCCTTGTTCCCGTTAGGCCCTGTTTCCTTTAGGCCTTATTCCCATTAGGCCTTGCGCCCGTTAGCCGGTCTGCCGCGCCTGCTTTTCCCCTTGATAAACACCCAGGGATTTCAGCTTGCGATGCAGGGCCGAACGTTCCATGCCGACAAAGGCGGATGTGCGGGAAATGTTGCCGCCGAACCGGTTGACCTGGGCGATCAGATACTCGCGCTCGAAGGTTTCCCGCGCCTCGCGCAGGGCAAGCCCCATGATCTCCCCGCCTTTGTCCCAGTGCAGCGTCGCCGGCGCGGCCGAGCCAATCTCGGGCGGCAGCTGATCGGCGCGGATCATCTCGCTGCTGTCTCCCGATGCCATGATCAGCAACCAGTTGATGACATTGAGCAGTTGGCGCACGTTGCCCGGCCAACCATAGGCTTGCAGCGAGGCAAGCGCATCCTCGCCCAATTGGCGCGGCGCCATACCGGTTGCTTCCGCCGTCATGCGCAGGAAATGGCGCGCCAAGATCGGTACGTCCTCCCGGCGTTCGCGCAACGGCGGCACGCGGATCGGGACCACGTTCAGGCGGTAATACAGATCCTCGCGAAACCGCCCGGTACCCATTTCCTGCTGCAGATCGCGGTTACTGGCGGCGATCACGCGCACATCGACCTCAACCTCGGTATCGCCACCGATCCGGCGGAATGCTTGTTCCTGAAGCACGCGCAAGATCTTGCCCTGGGTTTCGAGGGGCATGTCCGCCACCTCGTCGAGCAGCAGCGTGCCGTTATGAGCCAGTTCAAGGGTGCCAATCGTGCGTGGCTCACGCCCACCCGGTTCAGTACCGAACAGCTCGACTTCCAGTCGCTCGGAGGTCAGCGTCGCGCAATTCAACACCACGAAGGGCCCTGCCGCCCGACGGGAGCGTTCGTGAATGCGGCGTGCGACCACTTCCTTGCCGACGCCGGCCGAACCGGTGATCATCACCCGGCTGTTGGTTGGCGCAACCTTGTCGATTGCCGATTTCACCGTATTCAGGCCGCTGGACACACCAACCAGTTCGACCGGCCCGCCCGCGCGGCGGCGCAGTTCCATGTTCTCCCGCTTCAAGCGGGCGGATTCGATCGCGCGCGCCACCATGAATAACAAACGATCGGCCTTGAACGGTTTTTCGATGAAGTCGTACGCCCCCTTCTTCATGGCTCCGACCGCCGTTTCGATCGTGCCATGGCCGCTGATCATGATCACCGGCAGATCCGGGTGATCCCGACGGATCTCGTCCAGGATTCCAAGGCCATCGAGGTGGCTGTTCTGTAGCCAGATGTCGAGAACCACTAGCGAGGGCAGCCGTCGACGGATCGCCTCCAACGCCTCCTGTGCATTGGCGGCCTCCCGGGTGTCGAAGCCTTCGTCCTGTAGAATACCGCCAATCAAGAGGCGGATATCGGCCTCGTCGTCGACGATGAGAATGTCACTGGCCATGGAACACGCATGCTGGGTCGGTGTTGTTATGGGCCGCGCCGACGGACGTCATACCCGGCCCCGAGGGTCGTCGCCTTCGAACATCATACTCACCACCGCACCGCCATCGGGGCGGTTGCGCAGATCAAGTGAGCCACCGTGATCCTCCATGATTTTTTTCACGATGGCCAGTCCGAGCCCGGTCCCCTTCTCGCGAGTCGTCACATAGGGCTCGGTCAGGCGCTCGATCTCACCGTCCGGCAGACCGCGCCCATTGTCGGTGACGGTAATGATTGTCGTGTTTCTGCGTCGTTCGAGGGTGACGCCGATGCGGCCCGGCGGTTCGGCGCCGGGGGTCGGGCTTTCCGCGCGCCGACCCTCGATCGCGTCGACGGCATTCTGGAGCAGATTGGTTAACGCTTGGCGAATTTGCCGCGAATCGCAGGACTGTTCGACCCGTTCAACCGGCTTCTCAAAGGTAAAGGTCACATCGCCGCGGGCGGCGCGTTGCAGCTCGATCTGGGCACTGATCAGATCGCCCAAATCTTCGGGTTTCAGCACCGGCGATGGCATCCGGGCGAAGGCCGAGAACTCATCCACCATACGCCCGATATCACCAACTTGACGGATGATGGTCTCCGTTAAACGCTCGAAGGTCTCGGGGTCGACGACGATCTGCTCATGGTACTTGCGGCGGATGCGCTCAGCCGACAACTGGATGGGGGTCAATGGGTTCTTGATCTCGTGCGCGATGCGGCGCGCCACGTCGGACCACGCTGCCTTGCGCTGCGCGGACAGCAGCTCGGTGACATCGTCGAAGGTAACGACATAGCCGGTCACCGCACCGTCGGCCGTCTCGGCGCCGATGCGCGCCAAGAAAGTCTTGCGGCTACCATCGGCATGGCGAACGGCGATCTGATCCTGCGCCTCACGCCATGGCCGTCGTCGCGCTTCGTCCAGCAATGACCCGAATTCCGGCGCCATTGTTTCCAGTGGCCGGCCAAGCCCTTGGTCGAGATCAAGGTCGAGCAACCGGCTGGCCGATCGGTTCGACAGATTGATAGTGCCATCGGTTTCCAGCCCGATCACGCCGGCGGACACGCCTTCAAGCACCGCCTCGGTGAAGCGGCGGCGCTCGTCAAGTTGTGTATTCGCCTCGATCAGCTCATCTTGCTGGGATTGCAACTGTGCGGTCATCCGATTGAACGCGCGGCTGAGCAGGGAAAGCTCGTCAATCGCCTCGCTCGCCGTGACGCGCGCCGACAGATCGCCGTTCCGCACCCGTTCGGCAACGCCGATGAGCGCGCTGACCGGCCGCGCCAGGCGATCGGCGAGCAACAAACCCAACCAGATAGCGGCGAGCAGCAGCAGCAGCGCGACAAGCGCGAACACAAGCGCGAAGGTAAGTTGAAAGTCGAACCGTTTACCTTCGAGTT
Source organism: Alphaproteobacteria bacterium (assembly GCA_013203465.1). Classification (GTDB taxonomy): domain Bacteria; phylum Pseudomonadota; class Alphaproteobacteria; order Thalassobaculales; family Thalassobaculaceae; genus JABMNR01. Next base: position 5,847 of record JABMNR010000128.1, on the reverse strand, counting down.
CCTGATACTGCGACACCGCTTCCTGAGTCCGCTCCACATGAGCGAGCAACGCAGGGTCGACAAAGCGGCCAACGAATAGGAACGCGTCCACGAATTGGTTCAAGGCCACGAGCGCGCGGATCCGGTCGTCGGATTGACCTGTCAGAACGACCACCTCGCCCGAGCGCGCTTGACCCATTGCCTCGTAGGGCAGCGGTTCGAAATCGAAGGCGAAGGACAGGCTTGAACGCGCCAGAACCCGACCCGATCCATCGAACACGACCGCTTCAGTCAAATTGCGAAGGGCCGCTTGCGCGGAAACCACCTGGTTGAACCGCCGGGGGTCGGCCTGCATGAACGAGGCGTCGCGATTGATGTCGTTCGCCATGGCCAACGCGTCGCCCCGAATGGCCTGGCGATGCTCTTCCAGATACGCCTCTGCTACCGCGGCCGAGCTATTCACCGCCGTTGCGACACGCTCGCTGAACCAACCCCGAAGCCCTAGATCAAAGAACACCGCCGAGAAAATCGAAACGATCAGGGCGGGCGCCACAGCAACGGCGGCGAACAGCACGGCCAAGCGGACATGCAGCCCCGACCCCGCCAATCCGCGCCGTCGTTCGAGCCAGATTCTCACCAGCTGCCGCGCAACCGACGCGCCAAGCGCGAGCAGAAAGCCGATATTCAGGTACACGAAGGCCAGTACACGGTCCGGAGCGGGGCCTAGCGGTCCCGATCCAGTCAGCACCACCGCGGTGCCGATGCTGGACACGATGGCCAGCAACGCCAGTGCCACGGCCAGGCGTCGCTCCAGCCCAACACGGCGCGCCCAGAGCAGGAACGGCGTGAGCCAAGCCCGGCGATCGGCCGGCGCAGGCTTATCCGCCGTGGCGGTGGGTCGGGGAGCGGCTGTGTCGGTCATCAAAGCTGACGCGTGAAAGGGCGGCGCATGGTGGTTTGGCGCGGTCGACGAGCTCCCACCGGCATGATGTGCGGCACGAGATTGTCAGTAATCCGATCGTACGCCGCGCACCACCGGTATGTCCAACTCGCGTATTTTCTTGCGCAGCGTGTTGCGGTTCAACCCCAGGACTTCCGCGGCGCGTATTTGATTGCCCCGCGTGGCAGTCAGGCACAACGAGATGAGCGGGCGTTCCATTTCATGCAGCACGCGGTCGTACAACCCAGTGTTCGGCAAGCCATCGCGATGCGCCTGGAAATATACCCTCAGGTGACGCTCGATCGCGTCGGACAGACTTTCGTTGCCAATCGTGTCGTCGGTTTCGGCGGCTGGCTTCACCGGATCGGCCAACTCCTGCTCGATGACCTCGCCGCCGATGGTTTCCTCGGCGTACAGAGCCGAAAGCCGGCGGCACAAATTCTCCAACTCACGCACATTTCCAGGCCAGGAATGGCGTCTCAGACAATCCAGCGCCGCGGCGCCCAGTTGCTTGATCGGCAAGCCCTCGGCCGGCATCTGCGAGAAAAAATGCCGCGCCAGGTCGGAGATATCCTCCACCCGCTCGCGCAACGCCGGCAGGCGGATCGGCACCACGTTCAGACGATAGAACAGGTCCTCGCGGAACAGGCCCTGATGGATCAACTGACGGAGATCACGGTGGGTGGCGGCGATGATCCGCACATTGGCACGGATCGGTGTGCGGCCGCCTATCGTCGTGTACTCGCCTTCCTGCAGTACGCGTAACAGCCGGGTCTGGGCTTCCAACGGCATGTCACCGATCTCATCCAGGAACAGCGTCCCGCCCTGGGCCTGCTCGAACCGGCCGGTGGCGCGCATGGTGGCGCCGGTGAACGCGCCCTTCTCGTGACCGAACAGTTCGGACTCGATCAGTTCGCGGGGGATCGCCGCCATGTTGACCGCCACGAATGGCTCATCCCGGCGCTTGCCGTAATCATGCAACGCGCGGGCTACCAATTCCTTGCCGGTGCCGGATTCACCATTGATCATCACGGTCAGATCGGTGCCCATCAGCCGCGCGAGAACGCGGTAGATGTCCTGCATGGCGGGAGATCGGCCGATCAGCGGCAGCTCCGTGTCGATCGGCGGAACAACATCAGGCAATTCAGCCGACGCGACTGGCGGGGTTGCCCTTGGCGCCTCCAAGGCCTTGCGCACCGTCGCGATCAGCACGTTCAAGTCGAATGGTTTCGGCAGGTAGTCGAACGCCCCGCGCTCGCTCGCCTTGACGGCGGTCAGCAGCGTGTTCTGGGCACTCATCACGATAACGCGCAGATCGGGTCGGTGCTTGCGGATACGTGGCAGCAGGTCGAGCCCGTTCTCATCCGGCATCACCACATCGGTAATCACCAGATCGCCTTCGCCGTCTTGCACCCAACGCCACAACCCGGCGGCGGTGCCCGTGCTTTTCACTTCATGGCCCAGGCGGGTCAATGCCTGGCTCAACACCGTTCGGATCGCCCGGTCGTCGTCGGCGATCAGGATCGAGGCCGGCGCGGCGGTCATGGCGACGCCCACTGGCCGTCGGCCGCCCCTGCCCGGCGACGCCGCACCTGTCTGAGTTTGGGTTCGTCGACGATCGGCAGGGTCAGCCGGAACACGGTCTTGCGCGCGATCCGGTCGATCTCGATCACGCCGCCATGATCCGCCACGGTCTTGGCGACGAAAGCAAGCCCCAGGCCCGAGCCGTTGATCTTGGTGGTCACAAAGGGCTCGAACAAGTTTGTCAGCACGTCCTCGGGCACACCGGGGCCGTTGTCCTGCACGGTCACCTGCAACGGCAGATGCACCCGCTCCCGCGAACCGGCGACCGCGAGACGCATGCCGTGACGATAGCTGGTGGTCAAGGTGATCTCGCCGCCGATCTCGGGAACCGCCTCGCAAGCGTTCTTGATCAGGTTCAACAGCACCTGGATCAGCAGATCGCGGTTGCCGAGCACCGGCGGCAGCGACGGGTCGTAAAGCTCTACGAACGTTACATGGCGGCCAAAGCCGCTTTGCGCGACCCGTCGCGTGTGTTCCAGCACTTCGTGGATGTTCACCGGACCGCGCTGGATCGGCCGTTCGTCGGTGAACACCTCCATCCGATCGACCATGGCGCAAATCCGATCCGTCTCGTCGCAGATCAGGCGCGTCAGGGTAATGTCCTCGCCACGTGCCGATTGTTCGAGCAACTGCGCCGCGCCGCGGATGCCGGACAGCGGGTTCTTGACCTCGTGCGCCAGCATCGCCGCCATCGCGGTGACCGACCGCGCCGCGCCTCGGTGGGTCAGATGCCGGTGCATCTTGGACGCGATTGATCGTTCCTGCAGGCACAGCATGACATGATCCGGCGCCTCGGGAATGGGGGCGGCCTGCAGATTGACCGACCGCCGCCCCAGCCGCGCGGATTCCACCTGCAGATCGTAGTCCGACAGGCTAGCGCCGTTGTTCCGGGCCTGCTCGACCATTTGGAGGATCGGGCTGTCCTCGGGGATCCATTCCTCAAGCGGCCGGCCGGCCGCGTAGCCGGCGCTGGCGCCGATCAAATCCTCGCCGGCCAGGTTGATCGAGCTGATCCGGTTGTCGGCGTCGAGCACGATGACCGCCGAGGGCAGCGCGTTGAGCACCGCTTGGCCGTCGATCGTCACGGGCGGCGGCGTATCGGATGCCATCCGGGTCACGGTGGTGTTCATGCCGCCCTCCGCTCGATCAGCGGGTTGAAAAAAGCCTCGATCGCCTGGAACACCGCTTGCGGCTCCAGGGTGTTGTTGGCTGCCTGGCGGAACCCGGCCGAGTCCGGCAGACCCTGGCTGTACCAGCCGATGTGCTTGCGGGCGTTGCGCAGCCCGGCCTGGATGCCGTAGTGGCTGAGCATGGCGTCGAGATGCTCGACCAGGATCGCCTTGCGCGCGCCGATGCTCGGGTCCGGCAGCCGGGTGCCGCCGGCGAGATAGGCCGCGACCTGACGCGGAAACCACGGCCGGCCGTAGCAGCCGCGGCCGATCATCACCCCGTCGGCGTTGGACAGTTCTAGACACAGTTGGGCGTTTTCCACCGTGGTGATGTCGCCGTTGGCGATCACCGGCAGCGACACCGCCTGCTTGACCGCGCGGATCGCCGTCCAGTCGGCGGTGCCGGTGTACATCTGGCAGCGGGTGCGGCCGTGCACGGTCAGCAGTTGGACACCTGCCCGCTCGGCGATCCGGGCCAGCGTCACCGCGTTGCGCGAGCCGTCGTCCCAGCCCAGGCGCATCTTCAGGGTCACCGGCACCGCCACGGCGGCGACCACGGCGTCGAGAATGCGCCCGGCCAGCGCCTCGTCGCGCATCAAGGCCGAGCCGGCCAGCTTGTTGACCACCTTCTTCGCCGGGCAGCCCATGTTGATGTCGATCACCGCCGCCCCCCGGTCGGCGCTCAGCCGCGCCGTCTCCGCCATCACCGCCGGGTCCCAGCCGGCGAGCTGGACCACGGCCGGGGCGTCGTCAGCGTCGATCTCGGCCTTGCGCACCTCGTCGCGGACCTCGCGCAGCATCGCCGCGCTGGCGACCATCTCCGAGACCACCAGCGGCGCGCCGAGCCGCCGGGCCAAGCGGCGGAACGGCCGGTCGGTCACGCCCGACATCGGCGCCACGATCACCGGGGTGGACAGCACAAGGGAACCGATCGATATGCTCATTTTTTAGGCACGCCGATATCTTGGTCAAAACTTAGGCAATACTAGCCAGGCCGCGGCGGTTGGCAAGCGAAACCGCCCGGCCGGCGATCCGGGCCAAGGATCGGCCGGCGACCCGGGCCAACGACCTGGGCCAGCGTTCAGCCGGACACCAGGGTCTGGATCGCCTTCACCCCGGGATACGCCAGGGTCAGCAGCAGATAGACCACCAGCACGCCGCGCGCCGCCTGCTTGCCGCGCAGCCCGAACCGCGCGTGCAGGCCGAGCACCACGCCGACGACCACGAACGCGGCGAGCGACAGCACGGTCTTGTGGTCGAAGCTCAACACCCGGCCGACCGTCGCCCAGCCGAGGGCCATGCCCGACAGGATGCCGGCCCCCAGCACCGCCTCCGCCGCCAGCAGCAGGCGGAATTGCAGGGTCTCCGCCTCGGCCACCGAGGGCAGATCGCGGCTCAGCCGGCCGCTTCGCCGGGACTTCAGGGCGCGTTCCTTGACGAACACCGCCAGCCCGGCCATCGCCGCCAGGGTGGCCAGCGCGTAGGTGGCGAGCGACACCGCCACATGCAGGATGATCCAGGCATCGGGCGAGACGCCCCCAGCCGCCAGCCCGCCGCCGGCCTCGGCGTCCAGCGGCCGGTCGAGCACGCTGGCCAGCACGCCGGCCAGCAGCAGATACGGCCCGACGAAGATCGCCAGCCGCGCCGCGCCCGGCGCCAGCAGCGTCACCCCGGCGAACGCCGCCACCGTGGCCGCGACCGAGAGCCACAGCGCCGTGGCCAGCCCGGCGTCCCAGCCCGCCCCCACCCGCAGGGCGGTCCAGGCGGCGGCGGCGGCCAGCGCCAGCGCCACCCCGCCCCAGAACACCGCGTCGCGCGCCGGCGCCGGGCGCAGCGCCAACGCGGTGATCGGCGCGAGCGCGATCAACGCGGCGATGTTGAGTGCGGCGATGTTGAGTGCGGGCGACATGCCCCGATGCCTACACCAAGATCACGGTTTGCTCCAGCCGGTGCGCGATGGGGTGGGGGTATGACACCGATGCGCGAGCCGTTCGGTGCGCGGTCGTTCGCGGGGGGAAATGGCGATGCGGCTGGCCAAACAACGACAATAGGTTCGGCGGCTTTCGGCCAGAAGGCGACATTCGGTGAAGCTAGATTAAACGTCTGTTGTTGGCTCGAAAACGGTCGTTCATTCGGCCTAGAGCAACTTTAGCGAACACCGAATCATAAAAGGGG
>JABMNR010000127.1 GCA_013203465.1 Alphaproteobacteria bacterium | reverse complement strand
GAACTGAAATCCAAGCCGTTCGACCCGCATCCGCTGTTCACCAGCTTCGTCGGCGCCGCCGTCGAACAGTCACGCCTAGTCTGAGCCATGACAGCTCCCCGCACCGTCGTCGTCGGCGATCTGCGCATCGCCAACGACCGGCCGTTTACCCTGATCGCCGGGCCGTGCGCGATCGAGAGCCGGGCGCACGCGATCGAAGTCGCCGAGGCCCTGGCCGCGATTGCTGGCAAGGCGGGCGTGCCGTTGATCTACAAGTCCTCGTTCGACAAGGCCAACCGCACCAGCTTGAGCGCTGGACGCGGCGTCGGCTTGACCCAGGGCCTGGACATCCTGGCCGAGGTGCGGCAGCGGATCGGCTGTCCGGTGCTGACCGACGTGCATGAGCCGGGGCAATGCAAGGCGGTCGGTGAGCATGTCGACGTGCTGCAAATCCCGGCCTTTCTGTGCCGCCAGACCGATTTGCTGGTCGCCGCCGCCGAAACCGGACGGGCGGTGAACGTCAAGAAGGGGCAGTTCCTGGCCCCCTGGGACATGCCGCACGTGGTGGCCAAGATCGCCGACACCGGCAACCGGAACATCCTGCTGACCGAACGGGGTGCGAGTTTCGGCTACAACACCCTGGTCTCCGACATGCGGGCGCTGCCGGAGATGGCGCGCACCGGCTATCCGGTGGTGTTCGACGCCACCCATTCGGCCCAGCAACCGGGCGGCCGAGGCGGCTCGTCCGGCGGGCAGCGCGAGTTCGTGCCGGTGCTGGCCCGCGCGGCGCTGGCGGTTGGCGTGGCGGCGGTGTTCATGGAGTGCCATCCCGATCCCGACACCGCGCCCTCGGACGGCCCGAACATGGTGCCGCTCGCCCAGATGGCCGCCTTGCTGGAGACCCTGGTCGCCTTCGATAGGATCGCCAAGCAATATCCGGTCACGCTCGACTGATCGGCGCAGCGATCGATTGAACCTCGGGCCGGGCCGCGCTATTCCTCCGGCGCCGTACCAATTGGCCGCGAGGAGCCCCGTGCCATGAGCGCGATCGTCGACATCATCGCCCGTGAGATTCTGGACAGCCGGGGCAACCCGACCGTCGAGGTCGATGTGACCTTGGAGACCGATGTCATCGGCCGCGCCGCCGTGCCATCCGGGGCCTCCACCGGCGCCTACGAGGCGATGGAGCGGCGCGACGGCGATGCCAAGCGCTACGGCGGCAAGGGGGTGTTGGGCGCCGTCGAGGCGGTGAACGGAGAGATTTTCGACGCGCTGTCGGGGCGGGACGCCTCCGAGCAACTGGCGCTCGACCGGACGATGATCGATCTCGACGGCACCGAGAACAAGTCGCGGCTGGGCGCCAACGCCATCCTCGGGGTGTCGCTGGCGATCGCCAAGGCCCAGGCCGCCGAGATGGAACAACCGTTGTGGCGCTATGTCGGCGGTGCCTACGCCCATGTGCTGCCGACGCCGATGATGAACATCATCAACGGCGGCGCCCATGCCGATAACCCGATCGATTTCCAGGAATTCATGATCATGCCGGTCTCGGCGCCGAGCTTCGCCGAAGCGCTGCGCACCGGCTCGGAGGTGTTCCACGCGCTGAAGAAACGGCTCGCGGCCGACGGGCACAACACCAATGTCGGCGACGAAGGCGGCTTCGCCCCCGACCTGAAGAGCGCCGACGAGGCGTTGGCGGTGATCATGAAGGCGATCGAGGCGGCGGGGTACAAGCCCGGCGAGGACGTGATGATCGCTCTCGATCCGGCGTCGACCGAGTTCTTCAAGAACGGCAGGTACGAGCTGAAGGGTGAGGGCAAGTCGCTCGACAGCGACGGCATGATCGCGCTCTACCGCGATCTGGTGGCGCGCTATCCGATCGTGTCGATCGAAGACGCGCTGGCCGAGGACGATTGGGCCGGCTACACCGCCCTGACCGCCGAGTTGGGCGGCACGGTGCAGATCGTCGGCGACGATCTGTTCGTGACCAACCCGGTGCGCCTGCGCCGTGGCATCAAGGAAGCGGCGGCCAACGCCATCCTGGTCAAGGTCAACCAGATCGGCACGCTGAGCGAATCGCTCCAGGCGGTGTCCGAGGCCAAGGGTGCGCGGTTCGGCACGGTGATGTCGCACCGCTCGGGCGAGACCGAGGACACCACGATCGCCGATCTGGCGGTCGCCACCAACGCCGGCCAAATCAAGACCGGCTCGCTTGCCCGTTCCGACCGCGTCGCCAAGTACAATCAACTGCTGCGGATCGAGGAAGCGTTGGGCCCGGCGGCGCGCTATGCCGGCCGCTCCGCCTTGGCGCCGCTCGCCGGGTGAGCGACAAGCCCCCATCATCGGCGGAGCCTGGCGATCCGGCGCTGTTCCTCGACGTCGACCTGCTGCGGCTTTCACCTGGGCGGGTGATGTTGCTGGCCGGTCTCTGTCTGTCGGTCGTCGGCATCGGCGTATCCATCGCCCTCGGCGACCGGGCCAGACCGGATGTCGGTTGGCCGATCACCGCGATGGGTGTCGTTCTGACGGCTGGTTACGGGTACGTCGCGCTGGTGCTGGCACGGCCGAGCGTCACGCTGGACCGGACCGGGTTCACGGTCCGCCGCCTCTTCCGCACCACGCGCTACCCCTGGAACGGCGTGTCGGACTTCACCGTCTCGACCGCGCTGCCCTGGCGCGCCATGCGGCACCGCTACGTGGTCTTCGACCGGGTGGGGGACGGCGGCGCCTTGATTGCGGCCCGCCGCTTTCTGACGGGCAGGGCGCGGGCGTTGCCCCGAGGCATGGAGCCATCCAGATTTCCCGGCAATGCCGAGACCGTGGCGATGATCATGAACGCCTGGCGCGACCGGGCGCTTGGCGCGAAACCCACCGCCGACACCTGAGTCCTTTTGGCAACACTCTGACGTGGTGTGATTTTTTTCTTCGCGGATTCTCGATTCGTTCACGGTGACGCGCCGATTCGGCCGTGATTCTATGTCCGCGTCGTCGATGAGGAGAGTCCGATGGCTCTGGTCTCCGAGCTGAAGCGTCGTGCGCGGCATGTGGTGGGTCCGTTGGTTGGCTCGCTTCTCGTCGCGTATTTCGCCTTCCACGCGATCGAGGGTGATCGTGGCATCAAGACATGGCAGCGGCTCGATCAGGAGGTCGTGGCGGCCACCGGTACTCGCGCGGCGCTGGTCGCCCGGCGCACCGCGATGGAGGCGCGTGTCGCCATGTTGCACCCAGACAGTCTTGACCGGGATTTGCTGGAGGAGCGGGCGCGGTTGTTGCTTGGCTACGTGCCGGCCAACGCGGTTGTGATGGGCGAGCCGATCATCCCAACGACCCGGTTGGCCGGATTTGCCCCGGTTCGTTAAGTGTTTTCAGCTTCTTAACCGAAATTAAGTTAATATTGATTTTTACATTGCATTGCAACATGTTAGCACCCTTGAAATAAACGCGCTTACCCCCTAGTTTGAGTCCGGATGCGCAATCGTACCGGGCGCGCCACTCGGCAGATGACGCAGGGGGAAACCATGGCACGCGCCGCGACGAAATCACCGTCGCGCGCGTCGTCGGCCACATCGGCGACGAAGCGCTCGACCCGTTCCACGAAAACCGCCAAGGCCACCGCCGACGTGCCCTCGAATGAGGCGCTGGTCGGCTACTACAAGCAAATGCTGGTGATCCGCCGTTTCGAGGAAAAGGCGGGACAACTCTACGGCATGGGCCTGATCGGTGGTTTCTGCCACCTCTACATCGGCCAGGAGGCGGTGGTCGTCGGCATGCAGGCGGCGATCGGCGAGGGCGACACGGTGGTCACCTCGTACCGCGATCACGGCCATATGCTGGCCTGCGGCATGGAAGCGCGCGGCGTGATGGCCGAGTTGACCGGCCGCATCGGCGGATACTCCAAGGGCAAGGGCGGCTCGATGCACATGTTCAGCCGCGAGAAGAATTTCTTTGGCGGCCATGGCATCGTCGGCGCCCAGGTGCCGATCGGCACCGGCCTTGGGTTCCGTCACAAATACCAGAAGACCGACCGCGTCTCGTTGACCTATCTGGGTGACGGCGCGGTCAACCAGGGCCAGGTCTACGAGAGCTTCAACATGGCGGCGCTGTGGAAGCTGCCGGTTATTTTCATCATCGAGAACAACAAGTACGGCATGGGGACCTCGGTGCAGCGCGCCGCCGCCGGGCCCTCGCTCGCCGAGCGTGGCCACGCCTACGGCATTCCGGGCGAAGAGGTCGACGGTATGAGCGTGCTGGCGGTCAAAGCGGCCGGCGAGAAGGCGGTCAAACACTGCCGCGCCGGAAAAGGCCCGTTTATCCTGGAAATGAAGACCTACCGCTACCGCGGGCACTCGATGTCCGATCCGGCCAAGTACCGGACCAAGGAAGAGCTGAACAAGATGCGGCAGGAGCACGATCCGATCGATAATCTGCGCCGGGTGTTGATGGAGCAGGGGGTGGCCGAGGATGCGTTGAAGAAGGTTGACCGCGAGATCAAGGACCTGATCACCGACGCCGCCGACTTCGCGCAGCAGAGCCCGGAGCCTGATCCGTCCGAGCTGTGGACCGACATTCTGGTAGACGCCTGACGCACGCGACAACGTCGACGCGCGCCCGCACCAAGGACTGGTCGCGGCAAGCGCGCGCACGAGGGGAGACCAACCCATGCCTACACCCATACTGATGCCGGCTCTGTCGCCGACCATGACCGAGGGCAACCTCGCCAAGTGGATGGTCAAGGAAGGCGATACGGTGTCCGCCGGCGACGTGCTGGCCGAGAGCGAGACCGACAAGGCGACCATGGAGGTCGAGGCGGTCGACGAG
>JABMNR010000126.1 GCA_013203465.1 Alphaproteobacteria bacterium | reverse complement strand
GCCTCGGTGTAGCGCATGGCCGCCGGCGGATCGCCGTCCATCGAGCCGAAATTACCCTGGCCGTCGACCAGCGGCAGGCGCATCGAGAAGTCCTGCGCCATGCGCACCATGGCGTCGTAGATCGCGCTGTCGCCGTGCGGGTGATACTGGCCCATCACGTCGCCGACGATGCGGGCCGATTTACGATACGGCTTGGTCCAGTCGTAGCCGCCATCCTTCATGGCGTAGAGGATGCGGCGGTGCACCGGTTTGAGCCCATCCCGTACGTCCGGCAGCGCCCGTGCCACGATCACGCTCATCGCGTAATCGAGGTACGAACGCCGCATTTCGTCTTCGATGGAGACCGGGGCGATATCGTGTGGATCAGGCGTGATGTCGGACAACCGAGGGATTCCGGAGATGGTTTCTGGAGGGCCGGTGAACGGGATGACGCAGCGCCGAACACAGCGCTATGTCGATTCGATGAAACTTAGCAAATGTGGCCGGTTTCGGCAATGTTGCGGTGCCGAAGAGATGCCGCCCGATTCGCCGCTGAAAACCGGTGTCATGACGGGTCATCGCCACCGTCACCCAGGCTTGCGCGCCATGAAGGAGAGGCTGAGCGGCAGTGCGGGCGCAAAGCCTTCGGGCCAACCGTACTGACTGCCAGCGGTGGGCACCAGGATCGGCAATAGCTGCCACGCGATCTCGGCGTGCTCGTGCAGGAACTCGAAGGTGAGCCCGGCGCCGCTGACCGCGTTGACAATGTCGGACACGCTGTGCGCCCACTCGTAGGTCCGGGTGCTCACAGTGCGGGCGTCGGACGCGTAATCGCCATCGTCCTCATACGCGAAGGGCTCGGTTGCACCGAAATAGGGGTCGCTGGTTCTCAGTGTGCCGAACGGCAGGGCCGCTGCCTCTTTCCCTGGGTCCCAGACGCGGGCCATCGGATGCGCGTCGGCGAAATAGAAACGCCCGCCCGGTTTGAGAAAATGCGCGGCGGTCCCGGCCCAAACCGGCAAGTCCGGCAGCCAACAGATGGTGCCCCAGGTGGTGAACACCAAATCAAACGGCCCGTCGATCAGATCCGGCGCGGCGTAGAGATCGCCTTCGACAAACGTGCCTGGCAACCCAAGCTCTTCCGCCAGCGCCCTCGCGGTTTCGATTGCGCGCGGCGAGAAATCCAGCCCGGTTACGCGGGCGCCACGCTGCGCCAGGATCAGGCTGTCGACGCCGAAATGGCATTGCAGGTGCAGCACATCGAGTCCGGCGACATCGCCGATCTCGCCTTCCTCGATGGGATGCAACCGCCGTTCGCCACGCCTAAGGGCATCGACACCATACGATTCAGCGCCGACGTGATGATCGACCAGCTCGTCCCACTTCAAGCGATTAGCGCGGCGATAGGCGTCCATCGCTAAAGATGCGGTCTCAGAACGGAATTTCGTCGTCCAGATCGGACGGGCCGCCCATCGGCGGCTGGCCGCCGCCGCTCGATCCGCCACCGGATCCACTGCCGCCGGAACGGCCACCACCGCCGCTGCTGGAACCATCACCGCTGGAACCACCGCCATAGTCGTCGCCACGGCTGTAATCGCCGCCCCCGCCCCCGCCGCCTTCGCTCCGGCCGCCAAGCAGGGTGAGCTCGCCGCGAAACCGTTGCAGGACGACCTCGGTGGTGTAGCGTTCCTGACCGCCCTGGTCGGTCCACTTGCGGGTTTGAAGCTGGCCTTCCAGATAGACCGAGCTGCCCTTGCGCAAATACTGCTCGGCGATCCGGCCCAGATTTTCGTTGAAGATCACCACCCGATGCCACTCGGTCCGCTCGCGTTGTTCACCGGAGGTACGATCGCGCCACCGCTCGGAGGTGGCGACCGAGAAGTTAACGATCTTGGTCCCGTCCTGAGTCGACCGAACTTCCGGATCACGGCCCAGATTGCCCACCAGGATTACCTTGTTGACGCTGCCCGCCATTGCATTCGCTCTCGGTCTTGGGTTGTCGGAGATTGCCAGCTTTATCGGCCGACAATCCCACAATCACCAGGGGTCGCCAACCCCGATTGGTCCAATATTTAGGGTATGGCCGATGAAACTCACATTGTGTGTACAAGTCATACTATCCCCGTGTTTTGGTTCGATAGTGTAATGACTGATGTGTTTCGCCGAGTCGTGACCACCCAATGAAACTTATCCACAAGTTACCCCCTGAAAATCGCCCCGCCCAAGCGAAAACCCCGACTCAGCCAGTGGTCATGCTACCCCCATCTGGCATATGTTGCTTGGTTGCCTTGCATCTTTCTACCCAAGCTGACGAATAGGTTCCCATGGCCCTCATCCCCGACCAGCCTCCCGCAGCGCGCGCCGGTGAATTGCGGTACATCCGTGTTCAAGGCGCGCGTGAGCACAATCTGCGCAACGTCACGGTCGAGCTGCCGCGCAACAGTCTGGTGGTGATGACCGGGCTGAGCGGTTCGGGCAAGTCCTCGCTGGCATTCGATACGATCTATGCCGAGGGCCAGCGCCGTTATGTCGAGAGCCTGTCGGCCTACGCCCGGCAGTTCCTGGAGCTGATGCGGAAGCCGGACGTCGACCTGATCGAGGGGCTGTCGCCGGCGATCTCGATCGAGCAGAAGACCACGTCGCGCAACCCACGCTCGACCGTCGGCACGGTGACCGAGATTTACGACTATCTGCGGCTGCTTTTCGCACGAATTGGTGTGCCCTACTCGCCCGCCACCGGCCTGCCGATCGAGAGCCAGACGGTCAGCCAGATGGTCGACCGCATCCTGGAACTCTCCGAAGGCACAAGGCTTTACCTGTTGGCTCCGGTGGTGCGCGGCCGCAAGGGTGAATACCGCAAGGAGTTGGCCGACTACCGCCGGCGCGGTTTCCAACGGGTCAAGGTCGATGGTGAAATTTACGAGATCGAGGATGTTCCGGCGCTCGACAAGAAGCGCAAGCACGACATCGAGGTGGTGGTCGACCGGTTGGTGGTGCGCGAGGGGATCGCGACCCGGTTGGCGGATTCGATCGAAACCGCGCTGACGCTGTCCGATGGGTTGCTGTTCGCCGAAGACGCAGAATCGGGCACACGGCATACCTTTTCGGCCAAGTTCGCCTGCCCAGTGTCCGGCTTTACGATCGACGAGATCGAGCCGCGGTTGTTCTCGTTCAACAACCCGTTCGGCGCCTGTCCGACCTGCGATGGTCTCGGCACTAAAATGTACTTCGATGCCGACCTGGTGGTGCCGAACGACACGCTGAGCCTGCGCGCCGGCGCCGTCACCCCCTGGGCCAACTCATCCTCGAAATACTACGCCCAGACCTTGAAAAGCTTGGCCGATCACTTCGGCATCAACCGTGACACCCCGTGGGATAAACTGCCGGAGGCGGCGCGGAGCGGTATTCTGTTCGGCACCGGCATCGAGCCGGTGACCATGGTGTTCGACGACGGTCTGCGCAGCTACAAGACGACCAAACCGTTCGAGGGCGTGATCCCCAACATGGAACGGCGCTGGCGTGAGACCGACAGCGCCTGGGTCCGCGAGGAGTTGGGCCGCTATCAGTCGGTGGCCGCCTGCGAGGCCTGTGGCGGACAGCGGCTTAAGCCCGAGGCGCTGGCGGTCAAGATCGCCGGGCTGACGATCTCCGCCGTCACCGAGTTCTCGATCGCCAAGGCTGTCGCGTGGTTCCGCGCCCTGGACGGCAAACTCAGCCCGAAGGATCACGAGATCGCCGAGCGTATCCTCAAGGAAATCAACGAGCGCCTAGGGTTTTTGAACAATGTGGGACTCGAATATCTGACCTTGTCGCGCTCCTCCGGCACGCTGTCCGGCGGTGAGAGCCAACGTATCCGCCTCGCCTCGCAGATCGGCTCCGGGTTGACCGGCGTGCTGTACGTGCTGGACGAGCCGTCGATCGGTCTGCACCAACGCGACAACGAGCGGCTGTTGGTGATGCTGAAGCGGCTGCGCGACCTGGGCAACACGGTCATCATGGTCGAACATGACGAGGACGCGATCCGCGCCGCCGAGTACGTGGTCGACATGGGGCCGGGCGCCGGTGTCCATGGCGGCACCGTGGTGGCCTCGGGCACTCCGGAGGAGATCATGCGGGCGCCGGAAAGCCTGACCGGCCAATATCTTTCCGGATTCCGGCAAATCCCGATTCCCACGCAACGGCGCAAAGCCAAGAGCGGCCGGGTCCTGACCCTGAAAGGCGCGCGCGGCAACAATCTGAAGAGTGTCGACCTGACGATCCCGCTCGGCACCTTCACCTGCGTGACCGGCGTGTCCGGCGGCGGCAAATCGACCCTGATCGTCGAGACCTTGTGGAAGGCGTTGGCCCGGCGGCTGCATAACGCGCGGGAGCATCCGGCTCCGTTCGATAGCCTCGACGGGCTGTCCAAGATCGACAAGGTGGTCGACATCGACCAAAGCCCGATCGGCCGCACGCCGCGCTCGAACCCGGCGACCTACAGCGGCGCCTTCACACCGATCCGCGACTGGTG
>JABMNR010000125.1 GCA_013203465.1 Alphaproteobacteria bacterium | reverse complement strand
GCCATTGCCTCGCCGGCCATCGCCACCCTATCGAACTTGACCGGCGGCACGTTGAGCTTGAGCAACGCGGATCTGCGGACTGAAGTGGTCGCGCTACAGACCGTGTCGGTGGGTAGTGCTTCGTCGGCCTTGGCGGTGATCACGACTCAGTTTAACGCTCTCGAGTCGACCGTGAACGACGCGCTTGGTTCGTTGGGTGCGGAAGTTCGTGCCCTGGAGCTGCAGACGCAGTTCCTGGAGCAGATCACCGACGCTACGGCGGAAGGCTTGGGCAACATCGTGGACGCCGATCTGGCTCGCGAGTCGGCCCGTTTGACCGCTCTTCAGGTGCAGCAGCAGTTGTCGATCCAGACCCTTGGTATCGCCAACCAGCGGCCGCAGACTCTGCTGGGTCTGTTCCGTTAATCAACAACGGAATACCGATGACATGGGGCCGGACGGCATCGCCGTCCGGCCCTTTTCTTTTGGTGTTAGCGGGTCGCGGCCTGGGCTAAGGCCGTCTCGGCGGCGGCAACGCGAGTCATGGTGCGCGACCACGGCTCCTCGGGCGGCTTAATCACCCGTTCGAGGTTTGGGAACCACGGGTGCCGTTTGCCCTGCCCAAGGCACACCCAACCCGGACCCAAGGTATAGCCGACGCTGGGTGCGCCGAGCGCTCCGGCTAGGGCAAGCACGGCGGTATCGCCGCTGACGACCGTATCGAGGGCACGGATCAGCGCGGCCACGCCATCTTGATCGTCGCGGCGGTCGAGATGAGGCGGAACAAGAAGATCAATCTTTAGATGTTCTCGGACCCGCGCCACTTCCTCCGCGCAATCATCGTATTGCAGAACCACGAAACGCCGGTTCGGCAGATCGAACAACGGTCGCCACGCCTCGATATCAGGATAGTGCTTACTGCGTTGCCCAGCGCGGCTGCCGGACCGCCAACAGATGCCAATGCGCCGTTGGCCCGGTGCCGCCCGATCAAGCCAGGTACGCCATTGGGCCACGGCGATCGGATCTGGAGCGAGCCCTCCGGCCCTGACGGGAAACGCGTCCAACGTCGGACGCGACAGGGCGGCGAAATCGCCGGCGGCGATGTGATGAGTAGCGGCAAAGCCCCGATCGGCGGCGGAAACACTGCCGGGCGCCGGATGGGCTTCTCGTAGGCGAGGCACCCAATCAATCAGCGGTTGTTCCCGTCGTCCCAGCGGGATCAATCGCTCGTCGACCTCGACGCGTACCGCCTCGAGCCGGCCGTCGACGAGGCGAGCTTGGAGATCGGGCCAGCAGGTCGCGAACAGGATTTCGTCACCCAGTCCCTGTTCGGCGTAGACAAGCAGCCGCGCACCGGTTTCGCCGGACCATGGTTTCCCAGGCAGGCGGCCGCTTTGGATTAGCCGTCGGCGCCCCCAGCGATGGGTGAACAGTCGCCATCCGGCCGTGATATCCCCGTTGCCCAGGTGGTAGGCGGCCAGGTTGGTGAAGGCCTGATCGTCGCGCGGCTCCAAGATCGCCGCGTGGGTGCCCGGCCGCAAGGCGGCACCGAAGTCGCCGACCCGGTGGGCGGATTCGGACAGAACGCCGTAGGCGGAGGGGTATTGTGGCGCCAGGACGGCCGCGGATCGGGCCTGGGTCTCGGCGCTCGATATCCGGTCCTGGTCGAACAATACCCAGGCGAGACTGGTCCGCGCGGCGGCGGATACTGGGGATGTCGCATGGCCGAAACGGGCGGCCCGTTCCGTGCCCTCTGCCTCACGGAGGCGTCTGAGGCACTGGGACAGATCGGCCCATATCAGACCATCCGCCGGCGCGATCAACAGGGCGTTGCGAAACCATCGTGGCGACGGCGGGGCGCCCGAGCGCAGCCGGGCCAGACCAAGCCGGTGCCACGCGCCAGCGGCGCCGGGCGTGACCATAAGCGCGTGGCGCGCAAGTGTCGGCGCGCTCGCGGCGCCGGCATCGAGCGTGGCTTGAACGATCGCACCCCAAGCATCAACCATGGCGGGTTCCAGAGTCAGCGCCCGCCGCGCCGCAGCTTCGAGCGCGTCAACGGTACCAAGCGCTAACCGGCACGCGGCCAAGTGCGCCCAGGCCTGGGCGTTGCCGGGATTCCGCCTCGTCGCCGCTATCAGATCGCACAGCCCGTCAGCCGCGCGACCTTGCTGAAGACGCGCGAAACCACGCAGATGGAGCGCCGTGGGATGAGCGGGTGCGAGCCCGAGAACGGCGCTATAGATGGTTTCAGCCGCCGAGGTCCGCCCGGCGCGATGGGCTTGGACCGCCCGGGCCATGGCGTCGTCGATTGCAGCGGCTCCACCGGAACCGGAGGCTTGAGGAGAGGACATCGATCGATCGATTCGCGCGAGTGTCGAACGTGCCCGACGACGATAGCATGTGCCGGCGCCACGGGCGATGCGTGTCACGGCCCACGCTTGACAGAGTCAGGGACAGTGCGACACTTAGTGCATGCCGCTGAAGGTCAACATCAAGCCAGGCGAGAGATTCGTCGTTAACGGCGCCGTCATGGTCGCGGGCAATAAGGGCGCCTCGCTCATATTACAGAACGAGGCGACGATCCTGCTTGGTAAGGATATAATGCAGGAGGAAGATGCCAACACACCAGCTAAACGGATATATTTTTCAATTTTGTTGATGTACCTCGATGAAACAGGCCGTCGCAGTTATTATCCGGCTTTCATGAAGCTGATCGAGGAGTTTATGGAGGCCACGACCTTCAACGAGGTTCGAAAAACTCTTTTGCACATTGTGCAGGACGCGAACGCCAGCCGTTTTTATCGCGCGTTAAAGACTTGTAAAGCATTGATCAACTATGAATCGGAGATGATCGCGTATTCCAAGAACCAGGGGTCGGCGCCTGATCTGGCGTTGCTCCGGACCGCCGAGGAAGGCAACTGATCTCCGATGTCACAGTATGACGCCTACACCAGAAACATCAAAGCGACGGCCGCGCCGCGCGATGTCGAATACCGATTGCTGGCCCAGGTCACGGCGGCCCTCCTCAACGCGCGCGATCTTTCCGCCGAGAGACGAAGAAGTGATCCGCGCGTTACGGCGCAGTTCATGGAGGCCATAAACTGGAACAACCAAGTATGGGACGCTTTTGTCGAGGACGTGGGAACCGAGGGCAATGTTCTGCCGCGGGAACTGCGCGCGGCCATTGTCAGTCTAGGAATTTGGGTGACGAGAGAGACGGCGCTCATTGCCGAGGACAAGGGTGATCTTGATGCGCTGATCTCGGTCAATCGAGCGATTATGAAGGGGCTGAATCCCAACGCTCCGGTCACCGCGGACGCCAATAGCGAGACTGAACTCCGGCCCGCCGCCGTGGGCGGAGAAACAAGCTCTCAGACCTTCGACGGGATTTAATGCAGGCCAAGGCGGCGGCTGAACTTTCACGGCTCTATGCGCGCGCCGTCGAGTTGCAGCGCGCCGGCAAGGTTGGTGAGGCGCTGGCGCTGGCCGAACCACTCGCCCATCGGCTTCCCAAGCACAGCGGCGTCCTGGATCTTTTCGGCACTTTGCTGTTTCAAGCGGGCGCGTTCCCAAGAGCGGTTCAGGTTCTCGGATTGGCGTCGCGCATTGAGCCGACGTCGGCTGGATTGATGAACCGGCTTGGCAGCGCGCGACGGGCTAGTGGCGCGGTGGAGCCGGCGCGGCGAACCTTGATGCGCGCATCGGCCCTCGATCCGGCGATGGTCGAGCCTTGGCTGAACCTGTCGATGGTGTCGGCGATTGTAGCTGATGTCGAGGGGGCGTTCTCCGCCGCTCGCCGGGCCGCCGTGGCGCGGCCCGGTCATCCCCATCTTGATCTGCGCCTCGGCGTGGCTTTGCTTGGTCTGGGCTGTCTCGACCAAGCGCGGCCTCGGCTCTTAGCGGCTTGGCGTCGGTCGCCGGCCGACCCGGAAGTCTGTCTGCATTTAGGCGCCCTGGAGCGACGTTGCGAAGATCTGAGCGCGTCGTTTGGCTGGCTGAAGCGAGGGATCGTGCTCGGGCCGAATGCCCGCGAGTTCTATGGCAATCTCTTAACCGACGACGAGGGTGTCGAGGGGATCGACACGTCGCATTGGATCGCCCGGGCGGTATGTTTGCGGCCGAACGACCCACGACTCTGGGGCAATCTTTCCGCGGAGTTGCATCGCGCGGCGGACTTTCCCGGCGCTCTCCGCGCCGGGCGGCGTGCCGTGATCCTGGCACCGGATCAGGTCGCCGGCTTGCTGAACATGATCATGGCCGCGTTGGTCGCTCCGGACTGGGCGCTTGCCCGGCAGGCGAACCGGTGGCATCGGTTGATTGACCCGCTGGATCCACAAGCGCGGTTCGACTATGCCGAACTTGAGCTGTCGAATGGCGATCTGGCGCGTGGCTGGGCCGCCTATGAAAGCCGCAACGATCTGCCTCACGCCCGTGCCCGAGTCGGGCTTCCCGCACGGTGGAGCGGGCCGACCGGATCGGATGGCCCGCTGCTTGTTGTCTCCGAGCAGGGCATTGGCGACGAGATCATCTTCAACAGCTGTCTTGTGGATCTGCAAGAAGTCGAACCGAGGATCGTGCTGGAGGCCGACCGACGGCTGATCCCTTTGTTCCAGCGGAGTTTTCCGACCATCGAAGTCGTGCGGCGGCAGCTTGCAGAGGATGGCTCGGGGTTTGACTATACCGATTTGGTGGCACGGCACGGTTTGCGGCGATGCGTGTTCTCGGGAAGCTTGCCGGCGCTCTTCCGTGCCTCGCGAACCGACATGACCCCACAAGGCGGGTATCTCGTGGCTGACCCGGAGCGGGTGACCGATTGGCGCGCGCGGTTGGCCCAACTGGGGCCGGGTCGCAAGGTTGGCATCGTGTGGCGTAGCGCGAAAATCAATCGCTTTCGCGCCGCGTTCCACGGTGTTCTGTCGGAGTGGGCCCCGATCTTCCGCGTTTCTGATTGCGTCTTTATCAACCTGATGGCGGTCAACTACGCCGAAGAGCTGGCCGCCGCGCGACGGGATCAAGGGGTGGTCATTCACGAGCTCGGCGGCATCGATCTTTGGATGGATCTTGACGATGTGGCGGCGTTGATGACCGCGCTTGATGTCGTCGTCGCGGCACGCACCTCGATGTGTCACCTCGCCTCAGCCGTCGGCACGCCGACCTTGCGGCTGGCGCATTCGTTTTATCGGATATCCGACGGCAGAGACCTGTTCTTCGCCAATCAGCGCCCGATGCTGAATCGCGACGAACCCCTCGACGTGTCCGTGGCCGCCGCGCGGGCGGCGGGCATCGTGTCGAACATGGACATTCCGACGCCCTGATCCGCCCGGCCCCGGCGGAAATTACCATCTGAAGCCAGGAACTTTCTGCCGCCTCGCATCGCCATCGCCGTGGTCATGCGGTGTCCCGATTTGAAAGAATCAAAAAAAACAAAGCTTTATCGTTCTTCACGCCAGTGGTCCGCCGTTTGCGATGTCGACATCGACAGACCCATGCCGGGAAAGACCGGCGCAGGAGCATCGGCCGGTGCCGGCGTGCTTCCAAAGGGGTCAGCAGAACGTTGGCAAAGGAATAGAACGATGGCGACCAGCTCGATCAACACCAACCCCGGGGCCCTTATCGCACTCCGCAATTTGGAGCGGACCAATAGGAGCCTGGCCGAAACCCAGAACCGCGTGTCAACCGGCTTGAAGGTGACGGGCGCGATCGACGACGCCTCGAACTTCGCCATCGCACAGGGCATTCGCGGTGATATCAAGGCCCTTGGAGCCGTCACGCAGGGTCTCAACAACGCCAAGGGTATCGCCAAGGTCGCGATCGCCGGTACCACCTCGATCTCGGATCTGTTGCAGACCGTGCGCCAGAAACTGACCGAGCTGTCGAACGAAGGTATTACGACGACCCAGCGCAGTATCCTTCAGAACGACTTCAACCAGCTGATTTCGCAGGCGGCCAACTTCATCGACAACGCCGTCTTCAACGGCGTCAACATGCTCGACACAGCTATCGCCTCGCCAAGCATCTCCACGCTGTCCAATATCAACGGCGGCACACTGACCTTGAGCAACACGGATCTGCGGACCCAGGTTCTTGCCCTCGCGGGGGTTTCGGTCGGCAGCGCCTCATCCACTCAGGCGGTGCTTAACGCCCAGTACGGCGCACTCGAATCGACCGTGAACGCCGCGCTGGGCTCGCTTGGCGCCGAAGCGCGCGCGCTTGAGCTGCAGACCGCGTTCCTCGACCAGATCACCGATGCAACCGAGGAAGGCCTCGGCAACATCGTGGACGCCGACATGGCCCGCGAGAGCGCCCGGCTTACCGCTCTCCAAGTTCGCCAGCAGCTTGGCGTACAGGTTCTCGGCATCGCCAACCAGGCGCCGCAGATCCTGCTGGGGCTGTTCCAGTAATCACGGGTACCGGGTCGACCGGTGCCGTCCTCGCGCCCGTGGAGTTCGTACGTGGTGCTTGAGGCGGAGGAGTAGAGAATGGCTGGTTATGATGCCTATCGGCGGACCCAGGGCGCCACGGCGACGCAAAATGCCCGTGATCTGGAATACCGCCTCCTCGCCCAAGTCACGGGTGGCTTGATGGAGGCCGAGTCCGGCCGGGCCAGCTTGCAGGACCGCCTCAACGCCATCATGCGCAATGAGAAGGTTTGGCACGCGTTCCTGGCTGATCTCAACCACCCCGACAACGGGCTGTCGCAGTCGCTGAAAGGTAATCTGGCGAGCCTTGCATTGTGGGTGACCCGCGAAACCAAGCACGTCATCGACAACGACGCCTCGCTTGAGGATCTTATCGTGATCAACCGTCAGATCATGGCGGGTTTGAAACCCGAACCCATGGCGATGGCTGGGTAAGAGGCGGGTAACTGAAAGATGGCAAGATTCTTGCTTTGCTAAACAACACACCTGATTGGCCTCTCCACGCCGCGGGTGAGCGATAACGAGGACTTAGCATGAGTCTACTAGGCGCACTCTCATCGGCACGCAGCGGTATTCTCGCCACCCAGTCGGCGATCGACGTGGCATCGCGCAACATCGCCAATGCCAGCGCCGATGGTTACACCCGCAAGATCCAAGAGACGTCGAGCCGTGTGATCGATGGCCGGGTCGGCTCCGTTCGTCTGGAAGAGGTGACGCGCAACGTCAATGTGCAGCTTCAGCGCGACGTCCGTGAACAGACATCCGTCGTTGAGCAGTTGAAGGTGGTTGAGGACTTCCTGGCCCGGCTTGAGCTTCAGTTCGGCCGGCCGGAGGACAGCAGCTCGATCGCGGCGAAGATCACGGATTTGAAGGCGGCTTTTCAGGCGCTGTCCACCGGCCCGGACCTGGCAATCGCTCAGCAGGACGTCCTGCGTGCGGCGGAAGAAGTCGCGCTTACCTTGAACAATCTGTCGGACGGAATCCAAGATTTGCGGCAAGAAGCGGATAGACGAGTTAACGATTCGGTCACGTCGATCAATGAAATATTGCAGAATATCGAGGCGCTTAACGCGGATATCGGGGCCCGCAAGTCTGTCGGCCAGTCGACGGCGGATCTCGACGACCAGCGCGACGAATTAGTCCTCTCGCTGTCTAAGCTGATGAACATCACGACGCTTGAGCGGCCGGATGGCAAGCTCGCGATTCTGGTGTCGGGCACGAGCAATTTTCTGATCGATCAAACGGCTTCGACGCTCAGCTTCACGACGACCGGTGTCGTCGCTCCCGACACGGCGCTCAACAATATTCTCCTCGACAATGGTTTCCTCGCTCCGTTCTCGATCACCAGCGATATCACGTCGGGCGAGTTGGGTGGCTTGCTGCAAGTGCGCGATACTCTTTTGCCGCTGGCCCAGGATCAGCTCGACTCACTGGCCTTCGAGCTGGCTCAGCAATTCGACGAGATCGCCATCCCGCCGAACTTTGGCGCCGATATCGAACTGTTCGTGAACGGGGCCGGCAACGTGCCGACAGCCGCCGGCGCCGATCAGGGTTTCTCGGCGCAGATCCAGGTGAACGCCCTTGTAACCGCAACCCCTTCAATCCTTCGGGACGGCGGTGTGGCACCCGCCTCGACGGTCTTAGTCGCGGCCGGCGGTGCCTATGCGGCGACCGGTGTAAGCGACTCGACCGTCCTTCTCGCGATTATCGACAGGTTCGAGGCCAAACAAGCCTTCGTAGCGGTCACCGGATTGAATACAACCTCGTCGACGATCGAGGAATTCGCCGCCGATTTCATCGGCTACCAAGCTAACCGGAAAGCCGATTTCGCAAGCCAGTTCTCCTTCCAGGATCAAATCAGGGGGCTGCTCAACGAGCGTCTGCAAGACGAAAGCGGCGTAAACATCGACGAGGAGCTGGCCAACTTGATCCAGCTCGAAAGCGCTTTCGCGGCGTCAGCGCGTATCCTCAGCTCGGTACAAGCTTCACTCGACGAATTGCTTAACGCGGTGCGCTGATCGCGCCCGGGAGATGAATAATGCGTATTTCCACCGTTACTCAAAATCTGCGGATCGATAACGCGATCACCACGATTCAAGACCGGATCGCGGATGCTCAACTGCAGATATCAACCGGCAAGCGGAGCCAAGTTTATAGCGGCTTCGATGGTCAGGATTCGCGCCTGCTCATCACCCTCAAAGAGCAGCACACGACAATCGATTCCTATTTCACCACGATCAAGAACACGGCGGTGAAAACCAGCACCATCGACATCGCGCTGCGTCAAGTCGGCGACCTGACGTCGGATTTGCGCACCAAGCTGTACGAGCAGGTCGAAGGCTTGTACGACGATTCGTCGCTTGCGCTTCGCACCTTCGCCAATGCCGCGATCGACCAAATCACCAGCCTGTTGAACCAAACGGCGGACGGCAAGTACCTATTCAACGGCACGGACACCAATGTCCAACCGCTCATCGATGCGGCGACGACCAAGGCCGCTTATCTGGCTTTGCCGCCGCCGGCGCTTAACGCCGGTGCCGCCGGCGTGATCGCGGCGGCCCAAGGGTTTTT
This sequence comes from Alphaproteobacteria bacterium, assembly GCA_013203465.1. Lineage (GTDB taxonomy): Bacteria > Pseudomonadota > Alphaproteobacteria > Thalassobaculales > Thalassobaculaceae > JABMNR01. The sequence goes on along the minus strand of JABMNR010000125.1, from coordinate 1,102 downwards.
CAATACGGACGCCAACTGGACGAACGTGACGACGCCCGCACCGGGCTCGTTGACCGCGCGGATCGACGACGGGGTCGATGTGACCTATGGCGAGTTGGGCAACGACAGCACCACTTTCGAAGAGGTGTTCGACGTTCTTTATGCCTTCGCCAACATCAACTTCACTGCTGGCGATGATGCCGAATACCAGACATTGGTGAACTGGGGCATCGGTAAGGTCGAAGCGGCCTTTGATCTGATCAACGACATGGTCGGTCAAAATGGGGTGGTCAGCCGCCAGATGGATGATCGAGGCCAGCAGCACCGCGAGACCGTGACCCTGGTGGAGACCCAAATCCTTGATCTCGAGGATGTTGATCCTTACGAGGCGGTGAGCGAGTTTCAAACCTTGCAGGCACAGCTTGAGGCATCGTTCCAGGTCACCGCGGTGCTGCGCAATCTGACCCTAACACGGTTTCTCTGACCACCCGGGTCATCCAATAGCCTAATTCCATGGATCTCTATCCGTGGGCCTTGGTATAAGCTATTGCTTCCGGTTGGCGGCCGACGTGAAGGCATGTCGTTTGAGACTGGACAGATTGATTCGAATGCCGTATATTCTCTAGTCAATAGAAAGTTAACTACCATTCTCCAGAACGGAGGAAGGTTATGGAAATTCAAGCTCTGCCGTCGTCTGCGGACGTACAGCGCCCTCAGGATCACGATGTCGCTTCTCAAAGCGGTGGTGTGTCCGAGGCGATTAATCATGTGCGAAGTGTGCCGGGTGAATTTTTTATCAGCCCCGTTTTGAAATTTGATTCACGCGCGTTAACCGTTGTGTTTCAGGTGCGCGACAGTGAATCGGGTGATGTAACCCGCCAGTTTCCCTCCGAAGCCGTCGTCGAGCGTTATCGGAACGATCCGACGACACGACCGTTCGTTCCGTCCGTGCCCGCGGAAGCGACCGATGATGCGGCGGTGTTCGTCGATCGCGGCGCCACGGGTCCTTCGTCTTCAGACGGCGTGTCGGGCTCCACGAACAACGACAACGGCGCGCCGACCGTAGCCTCCTCCAGCTCGGCCACCCCCAGCTCGGCCACCCCCAGCTCGGCCACCCCCAGCT
>JABMNR010000124.1 GCA_013203465.1 Alphaproteobacteria bacterium | reverse complement strand
GTCCCCTTCGTCTAGAGGCCTAGGACACCGCCCTCTCACGGCGGCAACAGGGGTTCGAATCCCCTAGGGGACGCCACTTTCCCGACGGTTGCATTCCGTTTTCCAATTTATCACGCGCCGCTTATTCCGCCGTGCCCCGCCGCGTGATCCGCCGTCCGTCCAGGTACAGAACGTCCAGCTCGGTCGACGTCAGGAACGCCAGGGCCTCCTGGGGTGTATCGACGATCGGCTCACCGGGGCCGTTGAACGAGGTGTTCAGGATCACCGGCACGCCGGTCGCGGCGCGAAAGCTTTCGAGCACGCCGCGGAAACCGCCGCACCGCGCATCCACGGTCTGAATACGGGCCGAGCCGTCGACATGGGTGACCGCCGGGAGCGCATCGCTCTTGACCTGGGCGGTGAACAGCATGAAGGGCGACGAGCTGGGCGCGCCCTCGAACCAATCGGCGGCATCCTCTTCCAGCACGGCCGGCGCGAAGGGGCGCCAGTACTCGCGTTTCTTCAAGTCGTTGACCCGCCGCCACTGGGTCGATGGACGGGGGTCGGCCAACAGCGAGCGATGGCCGAGCGCGCGGGGGCCGATCTCGCTCCGGCCCTCGAACCAGGCGACCAGACGGCCATCGGCGAGGTCGCGCCCGGCGGCGGCCGGTGCGTCGCCGGGACAGGTTGTCGATACCGCGTCACCGGCCAGCTCGACCGCCCGATCGAGCGCGCTGTCGTCCCAGCCGCGCCCGAGATAGGCCTGACGCGGGTCGGTCGGATCGATCGCGGCGCGAGGGCGGTCGAGCACGTCATGACACACCGCCAGCGCGGCACCCAAGGCCAGCCCCGAATCGTCGCAGGACGGCGGGATGAAAACCCGGTCGACCAGACCACCGGCGGCGATACGGCTGTTGGCCGGGCAGTTGAGGGCGCCGCCGCCGCCGAGGCAGAGCACGTCGACGGCATGCGGGGTCGGTGCGAGGGCGTTGATCAGCGTACGGGTGTCGCGGAGGATGTTCTCCTCGAACAGCCATTGCGCCGAGGCCGCCACGTCGACGCTGTACCGCAGAAGGTTCTTGGCGCCATGCGCGCCTTCTTCATACCAGGGTGTTGGGCTTTCCGGGTCGGTGTAACCGTCGTCCCGGGCCGCCGCGATGCCAGCGCGCAGTTTGTCGAGGACGCTAAGGTGGCCACCCTTGTCACCAAGAGCGAAGCGCTCACCATAAAGCTCAAACCCGTTGCCGAGTTGCCCGGCGTTGGCAAATCGCGGCTCGCCATAGGGAGCGAGTCCCATCAGTTTCCCGGCGCCGCCGCCATGGCCCAAGCCCAGAGATTCGGCGGCACGTTGGTAAAGGTGGCCGAACAGCGCGTAGCTCGGGGACATCGGCATCAATCTGTTGCCGATCCCAAGGGCGAAAATCCCGCCCATGTAGCCGCGTCCCGGCGTGATGCCATCGCCGTTGTCGACCGTGTAGACAGCCGCCCTGTCCGCACCCGACAGATAATAGCTGTTGGCGGCGTGGGACAGATGGTGCGGCACCGTCAATGCGGGCTTTTCCACACCATCGAGGGTGACGGTGGCGGGTATATAGCCGCCGAGGTTGCGGGCGTGGGGATCGATCTTGTTCGCTTGGACCGCCACCGTATCCGGTCCGACCCGCTTGCTCCAGAACGCGGGCCGGATTGGCCATTCGAGGTTGCGGATCACATTTCTTTTTGCGTCCAACCCGCTCAAGTCGTCGGTGATGTATTCCTTCCATGCTCCCTGGGTCAGCATGGTAAAGCGCCGTTCCCCCGTTTCATGCCAGAGCGCTGTCCAGGCATCCATGGCAACTTTGCGCGCGGCATGATCCGCTTTATCGAGGCCAAAATAAGCCGCCTGTTCGAGGTCGAGGCGGAACGCGAACCGGCGGTCGTCGAGAAAGATGATCGGGAACGCTTGGGTCGTGCTGATGGCGACGGCATCGATATCTGACCAAGCGACACCCGCCGCGCTCAGCGCCTCGTGGATGAAATCGGCGGTCAACAGCGCCGCGCGCTTGCGCCGTGTCAGCCGTTCGCGCAGCAGCGCGACCACCGGCCGGCCATCGTCGATGAGCGCGACAGCGGCGTCGTGCCCCGGATTCAGACCAAGGATCAACATCTGGGTGTTTTCAACCGAGATTCTCCATATGAGATCCTCCCAACCCAAAAAGTGTGCCTCGGATCGGTAT
>JABMNR010000123.1 GCA_013203465.1 Alphaproteobacteria bacterium | reverse complement strand
GCGACGATCCCCTCATCAGCCTGCCCGCCGTGGCGCGCTGATCATCCCGGCCTTGCCGGAGAGCGCGGCCATCAGCCGTCAGCTACACCACGCCAAGGGACACGACCCGCAATGCCGGCAGACAATTGACGTTCGATCGATCGCCGTCCGATATCTATCTTTACCGCAATTCAGTACCGCGATCGCCAAGCCGCAATGTGTTTGCGTAGGGTCGATGGCGCCGGGGATCCTTCGTGTGGATGGAATTCTTCCCAAGCGCGCGCCACGACACCGGAAAGCCCCTTTGTCCCGGCCGGCAGATCACCACGTGCTTCCAGGCCCTCAAGAACCGCCGCCACCTTCGCCTCGGATCCTGGTCGACCCGCGTGAGCGACCAGGCGACCCGCGGCCAGTGGTGTAACAATGCGCTGCAAGAGCCGGGAGTCGGCTACGAGCCGGGAACCGTTGATCGGCGCGATCGCCTCCGCCAGCGGAACGGCCGCAAATCGCCTGGGTGGCTCGAAACCCTCAGAGTCTCCGATCGTCAACACGAGACCCGCTTCGTTCGGGGACAGTCTCACCAGTGCTTCACGGGTTCGGTGCGATTCCGACGCCGAACAGAGGTAACGCGCCAGGATGACCGTCGTCCACGCACCGCCAATGCACCAAGCTCCGACAACCCATGCTCCAGCCCCTGCTATAGGCCTCAACGCCCAACGCCGATACCCGAAGGCGTCGGTGAATGCGCCAGACACCGCAGCCGCCGTTCGCTTCATGCTGAGGGAGACCATCGCGACGGCATCGGAATCGGCTGTCACGAATCCCGCCTCAGGACAGCGCCAACCGTGAGTCCCGCGTTCGGCGTCAAACACGACATCGACCGGATGATGCACTTCGCAGGCATCGCAGATCGTGGTTTCGAGAACGCCATCCGGGACCAGAAGGTCGGCACGAAGCAGTGCGGAGACGGCTGGCGAAGCGCGCCCGCCAATTGCCTGCATAGCGACCCGCTGTTCACCGTCGGTGAGCAGATCGCAGAGCAGCGCGATCGGATCATCCTTGCCCGGATGCCTCATGCGCTCCCCTCGTATAGCCCCCATCGCGCGAGCAGGACATCCGCAATCTTGCTGTGCAGTTCAATCTGATCGCGGAGGTTGGTCTTGTCCGGGTCCTTCAACTCGAATACGACCCGTTTGGTGCGCCTTTTCCGCGCTTCCGGCTCGAACGTGATTCGAACCTTGGCGCCCACCACACACCAAGTCGCCCGACCAGGCAGCCCATTCCGACCAAACGCACGTTCAGCACGATCGTAGATATCGGCACCAGGAGCGGTTCCGTAGCGACCGGGTATCTCGATTGTCACGATCGAACCGTTGTCGGGCGCTCTGAGCGTGAGTCTCGTCACCTCGACACTGCGCACGCGGTCCTCCGGGTGTGTTTCGAAATCGGGACGGGTCTTGAGGACGTCGAGCGCCAGAGTGCGTCGCGCTCGACCGGTGAGGACGGCGCCAGGTACGAGCATCATTCCGACGAACGCTTCCGCGATCTGGCGGCGACGCTCCGTGCCACCGCCCCTGGCGACGACGTCCAGGGTTTTTTCCTGACTATCGAAAAGTACCGCCGCCTCCAAGACCGGTCGCTGGACGTGCGTTAGCAATTCCAACTCCTCGCCGAAAGCAAAAGCGGTCTCGGGTTCAGCCTCTACGTAAATCGTGAACTGCTCGCGCTCCATCATCTCGACGCCGGCCGGATCCGGCTCGCGCCGTGTGAACCTGTCGACCAAGATCCGCGGTGGCGGCCCTTCCAAGGTGAAGATTTCGCGCAGCCGCGCCACGAACTCTTCGAGAGATGGCGTGTCGAGCATTCTCGGGCCGCCCGCCGGGCCGAAGTCGAGGCCCGTCCAGTCGCGACCGTTGAGAAGGCGCTGAGCATAGAGCGAGGATAGAGCGTTCTCGAATGTGTCATCCCCGCGCAATAGGACGAAGAGTGCGCATCCGGTTACGTCTTCCAACGCGTCGAACTGATCGAGGATCTCCGGGTCCACTGGCAACACACCTCGGAGCATGCGGCGACCATGCTCGTTCATGAACTGGCCGATCCGATCGAAATCCGAGAACACCCGGTCCCGGGAAACGCGGTCGAGTGCATTGACTGAAATGCTCAGCCTGCCGGCAAGTTCGGTACGCGACGCTTTCCAGTCGACGCCTTCTGATATTCCAGGTGACAAGCTCTCGAAATAGGCCTGCAGGCTGTCGATTGGGGCTTTTCGGATGATCTTGCGCAGGTGAATCGACATCGTGGCTAGAGTCCTCACTCAACAAGAGTGTTTCACGGCCTCCCCCTTGGCCACATTTATCTCACATTCTATCGTTCATCACAAGATATGGGTGTCCGGGGGAGGCCGGGACCGTCGCACCCCGTCACTTCAGTCGCGGCCCACAGCAACCTTCGTCCATTGCTCCATCAGGTCTCGGCGCTTGGCGAAGAGGTCGCCTCGTGCATAGGCCGCTTCCGCCTTGTCCTTCAGGCGATGCGCAAGGGCGGCCTCGATGACCTCACGGGGAAAGCTCGTCGTCTCCCCGGCCCAGTCGCGGAACGTCGACCGGAACCCGTGAACGGTTTCCGAGCGGCCCATCCGCCGCAGCACCGCGGTCAGGGACATGTCGGAGAGCGGCTTGCCCTTGCGCTCGCCCGGAAAGACGAGATTGTCGGGCTCGCCCTTGTCGCCGAGCAGCGCGAGCGCCTGCGGCGTCAACGGCACCCGGTGTTCCTTCTCGGCCTTCATGCGTGCCGCCGGCACTGTCCAGATACCCGCGTCGATGTCGATCTCGGACCAGCGCATCCCGCGAACCTCCCCGGACCGCGCGGCCGTGAGGATCGCGAATGCGAGCGCCTTGGCCGCGATGCCTGCCCGGCCGGCGAGCGCCGCCATGAAAGTGCCGATCTCCCGCCAGTCGACTGCGGCGTGGTGTTCGACCGCCCGGACCTTGGACGGTCTTGGGAGCAGGTGGTCCAGATGGCCGCGCCAACGCGCCGGGTTGTCGCCTGTGCGCAGTCCCTTGGCGGCAGCAAAATCGAGGACGGCCTCAATGCGTTGCCGCACCCGGCTCGCCGTCTCGGGCTTCTCCGACCAGATCGGCTTCAGGACGGCAAGCACGTCGTCGACACCGACCGCCTGGACATCGATGTTGCCGATTTTCGGGTAAGCGTAGGTTTTGAGTGTCGAAGGCCACTGAGCCGCATGCTTCGGATTGCGCCAGCCGTCCCGCTTGGACGCGATCAGCGCCTCTGCGGCATCCTGGAACCGGGTGGCCTTCGCACGACGCTTCGATGCGACTGGGTCGCCGCCTTCACGAACCAAGCGCCGGATCTCGATCACCTTCTCCCGCGCCGCAGCGAGCGTCACCTCGGGCCAGGGCCCCAAGCCGACATCTCGACGGCGGCCGTCGTGCTGATACCGGAGCACCCACGACCGGGTACCGGTGTCTTTCACGACGAGCATCAAGCCACGACCGTCGACATACTTGCCGGGACCCGCTGTCTCAACCTTGCGTGCCGTAAGAGGCATCTATCGTTCCCACGATCGTTCCCACACTATAAGCCGATTTGGGGAGAACGGCGACGAACGTCAATGGACATGCGCGAATTTAATATATTGATTTATAGTCATTATGCCGAACATGAACGAACGTTGAGGAACGTGACTGGACGGCAGTTAGGCGGACACCCCGTCCGCCAGTTAATTTTATCAATATTCTGATAATGTAGGGTTGTACGATTCAGCGAGACACCTTTGATAATCTCCTTTTTGGAGAGGGAGGGTGTAATCAATGAAAGACGATCACTCGGATTCGCGCGCCGTCGTGGCGAGTTGTCGTATCAGAGACCGGAGATCGATCGCGGCACGGTTGACGGTTTCCAGGCGCGGCCGTGCCGGATGGTCCTCCGCGGTGTCTGTCAGACAGAGGTGCAGGTTGGCCAGTATCCCGCCCAGCAGGTTGTTCATGTCGTGGGTGAGATGGCTCGGGACAGCGGGCTCTCCGGCGGTCTTCGCGCTCCCGGTGACGTCGGTAATGGTGAGCACCGTCGTCCCGTCAACGGCCAAGGCCCTGGTGATCTCAAGGGCCCGACCGTCGCCTAGACGAAGCGTGCGCGACCCATCCACGCCGCGCGATGCGTCCTCGTCCAACGTCGCCCAGGCCAGCGCCAGCGTCCGGGCGTCGTCGCCGGCGAGCCCGCACGCCGACGACGCCAACAGGTCTCCCCATGGCCAGCCGTCGGAAGGTCGTTCGGCGGCGGCGGTCGCCGGATCAATCCGATGCAACGCCAGGAACCGGTCATCGATGGTGAGCACGCAACCGGACCGGTCCAGCACGGCGACCCCGGTTCCGAGGCTCCGCAGCGCTATCAATAGGGTCTCCGATGGATGCCCGCGTCGCTCTGGCCACACGGGCCCGTCAACGTTGGACACAGTGCCTGTCACCGCGCCGCCGCGATCGCGTCGAAGAAGCGTTGCTGCATCTGCGGATCGACGGCGAGCTCGCCAGAGAAAGCTTGGGTCCGGAGCCGTGGCGCCCGCTTGTTGACGCCCCGTAGCGTCATGCAACCATGCTCGGCGTCAACGACAACACCCACCGCCCGTGGCGCTAGTCCAGCCTCGATGCATTGGGCGATTTGCGCCGTCATGCGCTCCTGGATTTGCAGGCGCCGCGCGTAGGCGTCGACGACGCGCGCGAGTTTGCTGATTCCGACCACCGAGGTCGACGGCAGATAGGCGATGTGCACCTTGCCAACAATGGGCGCCAGATGGTGCTCGCAGTGCGAGACGAAATCGATGTCCGTCAGGATGATCAGGCTCTGATAGCCCGACACCTCGCTGAATGTCTTTTCCAACAGCGCCACCGGGTCCTGCGCATAGCCCGCGCAGTACTCAGCGAACGCCCGGACCACTCGGCCTGGTGTGTCCCGCAGCCCGTCGCGCGTTGGATCTTCGCCGATCGCGCCCAGCAGCGCCCGGATACCCTCTTCGGCCGCACCGTAGTCCACGTCGGCAAGCGTGCCGGCGATTTCGCCCTCAACATCCATCTGGTGGGCCGCTAAGCGCCCACCGCGAAGCACCGATATCGCGGAGTCATTCATTATTCCCTCACCTGATAAGCACTGCACTCGCTCGATTGAACGCGGAAATTGATTAACAACAGATTAACGCCGACCGCGCGCGGCGCGTCACCCGATGGCCGTGGCGCGCGAAGCCTTGTCGGAGCAGAGCGTTTCGATCAGTTCGAGAAGGTCGTTTGGCGCGAACGGCTTTTGCAGCACCGCGTCCGCCCCCAGCATCGGGGCCAGATTGAGAAACTGCGAGAGTTCGCCGCTCGCTCCCGATATCATGATGAACTTCATCTTTGGTGTGTTGCTCCGGACTGTCCGGAGCACCTCGAAACCTTAGGAATCCGGCATCAGCATGTCGCACACCACCAGATCGACGGGCCAGTCGCGCAGCAACTGGGCTGTTTGGGTGCCGTTTGACGCGGCTCTAACCTCGTGGCCGGCTCTCTGAAGTATCTCTTGGAGCGCGCCCCGCAGGTCGTCGTCGTCGTCGACAAGAAAAATCTTCATGCCCTACTCCTGAAACCTAGTGTCGAGCCGATAGAGGAAACCAGAATTGCATACCGCCCGCAATGATAGGCTAAATGACATCGCACCGACACAGTGAAACAAACCGGCCCGATTGACGACGACCGCGTCGCAAGATCATGTCGCATCGGAAAGGTTCTCCGCTGTGGCGCGTGGCGACCGTCCTTCATTCCATCAAAATTATTTTAAATGCCAAAAGGTAAAGAACCGGTAAACAACCGTGCTCGAAATGTCATGGCGCGATGGTTAGCGGCGCCGCTATTGCGGCGGAACGACTTGGTCGAAACAGCGGCCATGCGTGTCATGCGGGGACCGGCCTGGCGTGCCGGTCGATCACCGGCGTACCAGCGAGTACGCTGCGCACCGCGGCCGCGAGTTCGTCCGGCAGCACCGGCTTGCCAACGACCGCGCCGATGCCGAGAGCATTCAGCTTCTCGATATCTTCGCTTGAGACGAAACCGCTGAGCATCAGCACCGGGACATCGGCGCGGAGGTCTTTTACCGCGCGCACGAGTTCCTCGCCTGTCATTTTCGGCATCGAGCGATCGGTGATCACGATGTCCCAGATGCCGGGGTCCGCGCGAAAGGCCTCCAGCGCCCGTTCCGGTTCGATATGAGCTTCGACCGTGTAGCCGAGCCGCGCGAGAACCTCCTGGGTTACGGACAGCAACACCCGGTCATCATCGACCAAAAGCACACGTTCGCTACCGGTCGCGGCGGGCTTCGACGGCGGCTCGCTGGCGACGACAGCGGGCATTGCATTGTCGACCACAGGGAAATAGAGATCGAACCGCGTTCCGACGTCTGTCAGGCTTTCGATGACGATCGCGACATCGTGGTTGCGGACGATTCCATGAACCGCCGCCAGGCCGAGCCCGGTGCCCTGTCCAACCTCCTTGGTCGTATAGAATGGCTCGAAGATGCGCGGCATGACTTCTTCGGGGATGCCGCAGCCGGTGTCGGTGATCGTTACCCGGGCGTAGCGGCCATCGCGCAAGGTTCCGGCCTGACCGCGCACCACCGTAACCGATCCCGGCCGACGTCCGTCGGGAGGTGCGATCGCCATGATCTCTTCCGCGATCACATCCAGGCACTCCACGGACACATTGATCCGGCCCTGTTTCTCGCCAATCGCCTGCGCCGCGTTGACGAAGACGTTCATCATGATCTGATGGATCTGAGTCGTGTCGCCCTCGATGACGCACGGCTCGATGTTTGAGGCGTACAGGACCACGTTCTCCGGCATCAACGGCCGCAGCGTCGCGAGGCTGTCCCGGACCGCCGAACCGAGGTCGAGAGGCTTGCGCTCCGACTCGGAATTGCGGCTGTAGGTCAGGATTTGGCGCACCAGATCGCGGGCACGGGTCCCGGAATCCATGATCTGCTTCAGTCGGACCTGGATCGGGTTGTCCTTCGGTAAGTCGCCGATTAGGAGCGCGCAATTGCCGATGATGCTGCCGATGATGTTGTTAAAGTCGTGGGCGATCCCCCCCGCCAACGTGCCGAGGGCCTGCGTCCGCTGAGCGGCATGGTACATCTCGGTCATGCGGATGCGTTCGCTCTCGGAGGTGACCCGGTCGGTGACATCCTCGTAGGTTTTAACAAAGCCGCCGGTCGGCACGGCGGTGACGAGGGTCTCGACCACGCGGCCGTCCGACAGTCGACGTTGCTGCCGCAGGTTGCCGGATCGCGTGCGGAGCAGCTCTTCGATCGCCGTTATCTGGGAGTTGATGAGCGCGTCCGGGTCGCCCGGCCCGAAATCGCCGCGTTCGGCGGCCATGCGGACCAGATCGCGATAGTTGTTCGACAGGTGCACGGATGCTTCAGGAAAGCGGTTGATCTCCAGATACCGGTTGTTGAACAGCGCGAGGTGTGCGGTCTCGTCGAACACCGCGATGCCCTGCTTCATATTGTCGAGCGTCGCCTGGAGCAGATCCGATTTCTCGCGGATGAGGCTCTCGCGCTCTTTCAGCTCGGTGATGTCCGTATGGACACCGACCAGTCGGCCGTCGCTGGTTCGCCGCTCGTTGATATGAAGCCAGCGGCCATCGGACACAGCCGGCTCTCGAACATCGCCTCGGTTGCTGCGTGACGTTGCGCGACGATGGACGCGATCCAGTCCTCGACTTGATCCTCTGGAATATCGACGCCGCCGTTCCGCGCCGCGGCCCGAAGCAGTTCCTGGAACGGCACACCGACGACAAGAAGATCAGCCTGCTGCGGATGGAGATCGACATACCGTTGGTTGAACAACGCAACCCGGTCGTCCTGATCGTAGATGATGAAGCCTTCCGAAATGCTGTTGATCGCGAGCTCGAGCTCGTTTCGGGTCGTGATCGCCTGGGTGGCGGCCTGCTCCTGGGCACCGACAGCCCGGTTCGTCTTGATGATCTGTCGGAACAGCAGAACGAAGACGGCCAAGCCAACGACCACGGACAGAGCGAACAGAACGAGCAATTGCTGGTAAAGCTCGTCGTGGCGTGATCGGCCGCGGTTCACCTCGTTGGAGTCATACAGCAGAGCGCGCCTTACGAGATCGTGAACCGGTCCGCTGAGATCGTCGAGTTTCCTGTCGATTTCCATCAGACTCACAACCGACAGGGATTGCAGACCTTCCATGGCCGGCTCGAGTTCCTCGAGCGCTTGGATCATCGCTCGTACCGATTCAACGAAGCCGTCGATCGTTCGCAATTCGGCGGTCTGCGGCCCTTCGAGCAGAGGAGGCAGACGGCTCCAGAAGATCTCATATCGCTCGACGGCGAGTTCGGCGGTCTCTGGGCTTGGCGTCAACTCATAATCCTTGAGCGACCCATGGAACCGCAGGAACTCGATCTCGGTCTGGGCGAGAAACCAGACGTTGATCCGGCTTTCCTTCTCGATCAGCTCACGTTGCTGGACCAGCCCCTGGAAGATGAAGAAAACGCCGACCAGAAACCCGCCAAAGCCCGTGACGAGGATGCCGTAGCGCAAGACGAACCATATCAGTTCACGTAGGTTCACCATGGTCGTTCATCCCACCCAAATCGGGCCGGCGGCATCGTTCGACCCGCCGGAACGTTGTTACTTGAATTGAATTTCCTTGACCTGCCAAACCCACCTCGCCTGGGTCTGCTTGGTCTTGAGAGCCGGGAAATCGTCTTGCGGGTAGATGATCCACAGCGGCCCCTTGTCACGGACCCTGAGGCGCTTGCCGTTCATGCGGTAGGCCAGGATCACCGGGTAGCGGGTGAAATCCTCGATCGGGATCTCGACCTTGTAGTCGTTCAACGCGATGGCGACGGCGGTGCTCCCGGTGGCCCCAATGCGTTCGATAAGCGCGCTCAACAGCACTCCCTCGAATTCCGGACGCCCCTCGGTCCAGGCGGTCGACGTCACCAACGTGGTGCTGCCGAGCGCCTCGAGCATGGCGAAGTCGAAAGCCGCCTTGTCTCCGACGTTCTTGGTCGTGATCTGGCCCGTTACCTCAAGCAGCGGGCGGTCCTTCGGCTGCGGCAGCGCTTCCGCGCGGGCGACACCGATGGCCAGGAACATGGCGGCGATGGTGTGCGTCATCACACACACCAGAGAACGCGTCTTGAACATGTCAGTGTCCTTTTTTGTCGTTCGGTTCAGTATTCGGGCGCGCATGCGGTCTACCGGTCGCCGCGCTGCGGCTCTGGCGCCCGCAGATAGAATACGGTCGCCGCCAGCGTTGCCACGCCCAGTACGGCGAAGAATGCGGCGTATCCGGACGACGGCGGTCCGAACCAGCCATGAGCCACCTCGATGATCATCCCGCTAACGATCTGCAGGATCGCGGTACCGCCCATCAGCACACCGTTAAGCGTGGTTGTGCCGCGCCCGACGAGCCGCGCCGGGATCAGCGCCACCCCATGGCCCATCAGGACGACGCTGTACGCGCCGACCAGGCAGATGGCGATCAGCAGCGTCAGGGTGACGGTGAGGGAGGTGTGCGCGACCGACGCGAGAACCAGAAGCAGCACGCCTGACCCGACGCTGCCGGCGATGACAACCCGTCGGAAGCCGGCCGCCCGTCGCTGTATCGGACCGTAAGCCAGGGTTCCAAGCACATAGACGATCGCCAGGATCGAGAGCATGTTACCCCGGTCGAGGCCATCCAGACCATGGACCTCGTGCAGGTAGGGCGAGCCCCAGAGGCCGATGATGGTAATGACCGAGGCGTAGCCAAGAGCGATCAGCGGAAGAACTCGGAGCAGGCCGGGAACCCGGAAGACCTCGCCGATGCCGCGGATCGAGTCGCCGAGCGTTTCAGGACGCATGGTGGGATCGTCGGTTCCGGGCCGTGAGTCGCGTACCACGAGGAAAAAGCCCAGCGCCATGACGGCGGTCACGGCCGCGAGAACAAAGAAGGTCGCCCGCCAGCCGATCCAGTCGTTCGCGGCCGCCAGTGGCGAGGTCGCCAACAGGCTGCCGAGATTGGCGGCGGCGAACAGTATGGTCATCGCGCGAGTGAAGTCGGTGGGGTTATGCCAGCGTGACAACACGACAAGTGACCCGACCATGGCGCCGGCGAAGCCGAGGCCGATCAGGAAACGGCTGACCACCATGAGGTCGAGGGACTGCGCGAGCGCGAACAGGCACGATCCAACCACGGCGAAGCCCAGCATCGAAGACACCACGCGGCGTGCACCGTACCGATCGAACAGCACGCCGATAGGAACCTGCAGAACGGCGAAGATAACGAAGAACGCGCCCGATGACAGGCCGATCGAGCGAGCGTCGATGTTCAGCTCTGCCATCATCTCCGGCGCGATCACGCCGTTGGACGATCGGAAGAACTGGCTGAGCACGGCCAGGGCGATCATCACCGCCAACATGACGTTCACGCGCGTCAGCCATGCCGAGTGCCGCCGCTCGCTGACCTGGGGTGCGGCGTCGAACATATCGTCTTCGCGCGATAGTCCTACCGCTTCAACCCGGATTTCCCATGTGCACCGTTCATTTGACGCCAGCACTGTGCGATTGTGGTATACATATCAG
>JABMNR010000122.1 GCA_013203465.1 Alphaproteobacteria bacterium | reverse complement strand
CGATCGCCTCGACAACCCGGAAACGAAGATCATTCCCGTAGCAAAACCCCATATCTGCCTCCCAGATCTACTTGGGACACAGAATCATGTGTGAACCCGTTTGGGAATCCCTTGATTCACATTTCCTTCAAGCCGCTCTAGCGCGTTGTCCGAAGAGATTAGGTCAGGGGGCCAGAGGGTATTCCTATATCTGGTGTGAGTTGGGAGTTTGTCGGCCTGGATGCTGTGGGAGGTATCGATGCCGCGCTCAAACAATTCGGGCCGCGTGGGGTATCCCGCGCGGCCCGCGAATTGGGTCGTAAAGAGTAGAGTGTCAGGTGGAGGTCTCGTCCGCTTCCGTAGCGGCCTCGATCTCCGCTTCGGCCTCCGCGGCTTGTTCGGCGACGGCGGCGGCTTCTTCCGGATTCTCCAGCAACTCTTCCAGCGCCGGAGCCCGCGCCGCGCCGTCCATCTCCTCTTCCATCGCCGCGCGGTCGAGCCCTTTGCCCAGGCGCGCCTGAGTCTCGGCCTCGTCCGGGCTGCGGGCGATGTTTACCGTGACGGTGACGGCGACTTCCGGGTGCAACTGAACGCGCACCGGCTCAAGGCCAAGGTTCTTGATCGCCTTGTCCATCCGCACCTGGTTACGGCCGATGGTCACGCCAGCACCGGTTACCGCGTCAGACACGTCGCGGGCCGATACCGAGCCATAGAGCTGACCACTCTCGGCGGCGGCACGGACCAGCACGACCATCATACCGTCCAGCGTTTTGGCCACCGCTTCGGCCTCACCGCGGCGCTTCAAATTCTCGGCCTCAAGCTGCGCGCGCTGAGTTTCGAACACCTGTCGACTATTATCGGTAGCCCGTAGGGCTTTGCGCTTGGGTAGCAGGAAGTTACGGGCGAAGCCCGGCTTAACCGTTACCACATCGCCCATCTGACCCAGATTCTCGATCCGTTCCAGCAGGATGACTTCCATCGTCCTCACTCCTCGTCCTGTGGTGCCGCATCGATCCCGAAACGGCCCGTCAGGGTGCCCGGGCACCCATACATCATCACACGTGCTTATTCATCATCCGGCGGCGGTCCGGAGCGGCCGAACCGGCGACGAAAATCCACGATTGAATCGATCAGCCCCAACCCCAGCACGATCACCGCCGGCCAAACGAGGACCAGCAGCAGCACGTACACCAGCGCGAACCAAAGGCCGGCGCCGCTCACCCCCCGCAGCAACGCATGCACCACGCCGAGCCCCGAGAACAAGAAGGGTAGGGCCGCCAAAGGCACCAGATTGGTGCCCAGATACCCCATTTCGCCGGGCAGGAAGCTCGATGCTGTGATTGCTGCGAGAACCCCGGGCATCCAGCGTGGCAAACGCACCGCCGCGATGTCCGGGGTGGGCAGCCTTGCCTTGCCGACACGGGTCAACAACCCTTGAGCCAGCGCTCCGTTCAGCGTGATCAGCAAGACCCAGAACACGGCACCAAGACCTGGCAGAATGGCCGCCAATGCATTGAGCAAAGCCTGCCATTCCTCGGGCGACATGTCCCGCGGACTCACGGACATCATGGCTTGAAAATCGCCCAACCGTTCCCGGATGACGCCGCTCAATCCGCCGTCCGATGACGAGAACAGCAGGGCTCCGACCACCATCGGCACCGCCGCCAAGCCCACCAAGGTCAGCACGGCCCGTACGGGAGTGTTCGGATGCCGTTCGACCGCGACCAGCAGCATGGTGACCGGTATCGCGTTGACAATCGCGTAGTAGCCCGCGGGTGCCGGTCCGATCGCGAACAGGATTGCGATTGACGCAGCCCCAGCCGCCGCGGCGCCGTGAAACCATCCCAAGCTCAATCCGACCAGGAACAACGGCAGCGTCGCGAAGATCGCGAGCAGCATGCTCACAGGCGACGAAGGCTGTGCCACGAACAGCAGCAACGCGCTGATCGCGGCGGCAACCCCTACCGATATCCATCCCGAGCCCATAATCCATCGTCAGGTTGTCGCTGTTGTCGTCCACTTGGTCGATCGAAATTACTTCACGACGTAGGGGATTAGCGCCATGAAACGGGCACGCTTAATGGCGCGTGCCATTTCACGTTGTTTCTTAGCCGACACCGCGTTGATCCGGCTTGGCACGATCTTGCCGCGTTCCGAGATGAAGCGGGACAACAGCTTGGTGTCCTTGTAGTCGATCTTCGGCGCGTTCGCGCCGGAGAACGGGCAGGATTTCCGCCGCCGAACAAACGGTCTGCGGACCGCGGCTCGCGCGATTTGAAGCTGGCTCATGCTGGTCCTCCCTTACTCGACGGTTTCGGTTTTTTGGACCACGACAGGCGTTTCTTCCGGGCTGGCACCGCGCTCTCGACGGTCGCCCCGATCACGGTCACCCCGATCACCCCGATCACGGTCACCCCGATCGAAATCACGTCCGCCACGTCCGCGATCGCGGTCCGAGCTCACCTGCATCATGACCGACGGCCCGTCCTCAATCGCCTCGACCCGTATGGTCAAGTAGCGGAGGATGTCCTCGTTAAGCCGCATGTTGCGCTCCATCTCGGCGACGGCGTCGGACGGCGCGTCGAGATTGAACAGCACATAATGACCCTTGCGGTTCTTCTTGATCCGGTAGGACAGGTTGCGCAGGCCCCAAAATTCGCGGTTTTTAACCTCGCCGCCGTTGCTGGCGACGATCTCGGCGAACTGGTCGGCCAGCTGCTCGGCCTGAGTGGACGAGATGTCTTGGCGTGCGATGAACACGCTCTCGTAGTACGGCATTGCGCACTCCTTGTGGATGTTGCGCCCCAGGCATCACCCCAGGGCAAAGCCGATTCCGTAGAGATATCGGCAAGGAGTTATGAACGCCGGGGGCGGAGGCTCCCGACGGAGCGCGCACTATACGCATCGCGCATGCCAGCGCAAGCGGGGATTGGGTTGCCCCAAGGGTTCAGCAGGTGGCCTCGGCTGGTGACCTCATCACCTTGACAACTCGCTTGACCCGGCGCAAACGACCGGCCCCATGGGAGCCGGTGTACGAAAACCGGCCAGGCGACACCATTCGGGGGACTATCATGGCCGATGCCATAAGCGGCGCGACTACCGGCCGCATCTTCGTATTTCCAGGGCAGGGTAGTCAGACCGTCGGTATGGGCAAGGATTTGGCCGAGGCGTTTCCGGCGGCGGCGGCTGTATTCGAGCAGGTCGACGAGGCGTTGGGTGAGCGCCTGTCCCGGCTCATGTTCGAGGGACCGGAAGATCAACTCACCCTGACGGCGAACGCGCAACCGGCGTTGATGGCGGTCAGCCTCGCCAGCCTGCGGGCGATCGAGAGTGAAGCCGGTAGGGTGTTGGGCGAACTCTGTGACGTGGTTGCGGGTCATTCGCTTGGCGAGTATTCGGCCTTGGCGGCGGCTGACACCCTCGATATCGCCACAGCGGCCAAACTGCTGCGCTTGCGCGGTGAGAGTATGCAAAAGGCGGTACCGGTCGGCGCGGGGGCCATGGCGGCGCTGATCGGGGTCGATCTCGATGTGGCGGCGTCGATCGCCCAGGCGGCGGCCGAGGGCCAAGTCTGTGATATCGCCAATGATAATGGCGGTGGCCAAGTGGTGCTGTCTGGCGACGTGGCGGCGATTGACCGCGCGCTGGCATTAGCGCCTGAACATGGCGTGCGTCGAGCACTCAAGCTGCCGGTAAGCGCGCCGTTCCATTGTGCATTGATGGCGCCGGCCGCCGATGTCATGTCGGAGGCGCTGGCGGCGACCGTTCTGCGTGTGCCGGCCGTACCCCTGCTGGCAAACATCACGGCCGCGGTGTCGCGCGATCCCGATGTCATTCGACGGCAACTGGTCGAGCAGGTGACCGGTCGGGTGCGTTGGCGCGAGTCGATGGAGGCGCTCCCCGGACTGAGGGTAACAAGTCTTGTCGAGCTTGGTGCTGGTAAGGTGTTATCCGGGCTGGTCAGACGGATTGACAAGGCTATCTCCAGCAGTGCCGTTGGCACGCCGGAAGAGGTTCGTGGATTCATCGAGACGCTGGTCTGACATAACAAGTCACAGACGACGCGAAGCGGAGGACGGCATGTTCGATCTCAGCGGAAAGACCGCGCTGGTCACCGGGGCGACCGGGGGAATCGGTACGGCAATCGCTCGAAGCTTGCACACTCAAGGGGCGAGCGTGATTTTGTCAGGCACCCGGGAAGCCGTCCTGAAGGCGTTAGCGGATGAACTCGGCGGGCGAGCCTCGGTGGCACCAGCCAATCTCAGCGATCCAGCATCGGTCGAGGCGTTGGCGAAATCGGCGGAAGATCTGGTGGGCGGCGCCATCGACATCCTGGTCAACAACGCCGGGATCACCCGCGATGGGTTGTTGATGCGGATGAAGGATAGCGATTGGGAGCAGGTGATGCAGGTCAACCTGACCGCGGGGTTCCAGCTTAGCCGTGCCTTGGTGCGCGGTATGATGAAAAAACGCACCGGCCGGATTATTGGTATCTCGTCGATCGTCGGCGTCACGGGTAACCCGGGTCAGACGAACTACGCCGCTGCCAAGGCCGGAATGATTGGATTTTCCAAGGCGTTGGCGGCGGAGGTCGCGAACCGGGGCATTACGGTCAATGTGGTGGCGCCGGGCTTCATCGCGACGACCATGACCGATGGGTTGCCTGACGCTCAGAAAGAGAAGCTTTTGGCGGCGGTGCCCGCGGGCCGACTCGGGACACCGGAGGAAATCGCCGCCGCCGTCGTGTATTTGGCAAGTGACGAGGCCGCCTATGTCACTGGCGCCACGATCCACGTGAATGGCGGGATGGCGATGCTTTGACGGCATGCGACCCTTGCCCGGGCTCCGGTATGCTGGCCATGGTCGGAGAGTTGTGATACAGCCCGCCGATCTTATTTAGGGGCCTCCGATCGGCGGTCTCGAACGGATGTGTACGTCGGGTAAACTGACAGAAATCATGAGATAAAGATCAGAGGATCGAGAGAGATGAGTGACGTCGCCGAGCGCGTAAAAAAGATCGTCGTGGAACACCTCGGGGTCGAGGGGGATAAGGTCACCGAGAGCGCAAGTTTCATTGACGATCTGGGCGCCGATAGCCTCGATACGGTCGAGCTGGTCATGGCGTTCGAGGAGGAGTTCGGCTGCGAGATTCCGGACGATGCCGCCGAGAATATCCTGACCGTCAAGGACGCAATCGAGTTCATTGAGAAGAACTCTTGATCCGACTTCCGGATTGAGCGTCGCGCTATCGCCGACGCTAGAATTGGCGGTAACGTGTTGGTCAGAAGGCGCGTCCCGCGTCTTCCTTCCCATCGGGCGGAAAAAAACGGGTTGAGTGCATGAGACGCATTGTCGTCACGGGCCTCGGGCTAGTCACCCCATTGGCGTGCGGGGTTTCGCATAATTGGGATCGGCTGATGGCCGGGCAGTCCGGAATACGGGCGATCGATAGGTTCGACGTATCGGATCTGCCGGCCAAGATCGGAGGTCTGGTGCCGTCGGGTACCAGCGACGAGGGCGGTTTCGATCCGAACGAGTGGCTCGAGCCCAAGGAACAGCGCAAGATTGACCGGTTCATCATGCTCGGCATGGCCGCCGCCGATCAGGCGGTGCGCGATTCCGGCTGGGAACCGAGCAACGACGAAGCGCGAAACCGCACCGGCGTGATGATCGGCTCCGGCATCGGTGGGTTGAACACCATCGCCGAGGCGGCTTTATTGCTGGAGGCTAGGGGCCCGCGGCGAATCAGCCCGTTTTTTATCCCGTCCGCCTTGATCAATCTGGTCTCCGGCCAGGTGTCGATCCGTTATGGCTTCAGGGGGCCAAACCATGCGGTGGTGACGGCTTGCGCCACCGGTGCTCACGCTATTGGCGACGCGGCGCGGTTGATCGCGTTGTACGACGCCGACGTGATGGTCGCGGGAGGGACCGAGGCGGCCGTCTCGCGTCTTGGTGTGGCGGGTTTCGCCGCCTCGCGGGCGTTGTCGACCGGCTACAACGATGAACCCGCGAAAGCCTCGCGTCCCTGGGATGAGGGACGTGATGGTTTCGTGATGGGTGAGGGCGCGGGCATTGTCGTGCTGGAGGAGTTGGAACACGCCAAGAAACGCGGCGCCACCATCTACGCCGAGGTCAAGGGGTATGGCCTTTCCGGCGATGCTCACCACATCACCGCGCCGGCCGAGGATGGTGATGGCGGCTTCCGGGCGATGACGGCGGCGCTGAAACGGGCGGGCATGGCGCCTGGAGACATCGATTACGTGAACGCGCACGGCACCTCGACGCCGCTGGGCGACCAGATCGAGTTTGGTGCCGTCAAACGCCTGTTCGGCAACGCCGCCGCGAGGATCTCGATGTCGTCGACCAAATCGGCGATCGGCCATCTGTTGGGCGCCGCCGGTGCGGTCGAGGCGATCTATTCGATCCTGGCTATTCGGGATCAGGCCGTGCCGCCAACACTCAACTTGGACAACCCGTCCGAGGGGATTGAGGGCATCGACCTGGTGCCGAATCAGGCGAAGGAACGTCCCGTGCGTTCGGCCCTGTCGAATTCCTTCGGTTTTGGCGGGACCAACGCGTCGCTGATCTTCTCGAAGGCCGACTGAGCCGGGGCTTGGGGAGGGGCCGTTATGGGCCGCTGGATACTCCGGCTGACGTCTTTGCTTCTATCCTTCGCGGTCATTGCCGGACTTGTGGCCGCTTGGGGCTGGGCGGAGTTCACCAAGCCTGGCCCGCTTGACCAAGCGATCAACGTCGTGGTTCCCCGTGGAGTTGGTCTGGACGGTATCGCGACCCGACTGGCCGAGGCTGGGGTGATCGCCGATCGGCGGATTCTGGTGTTGGGGGCCAAGGCCACAGGACGGGCGCGAGGGCTTAAGGCGGGCGAGTTCCACTTCCCCGCCGCGGTCAGCCCGCGCGAGGCGCTCGATATTCTGGAGTTCGGGGAGGCGGTGGTTCGCCGCCTGACCGTGGCCGAGGGCCTCACCAGCGCGGCGATCGTGGCGCTGCTCGACAGGGCCGAAGGCCTGGAAGGCGCGTCCGTGCCAGTGCCGCCGGAAGGCGGTTTGCTACCTGAGACGTACTATTATGCCTGGGGTGATACCCGTGAGGATCTGCTGCGTCGCATGGTTCGAGCGCGGGACGAGGCGTTGGCCCGGTTGTGGCAAACCCGGGCCGAGGGAGTGCCGTTCGAGACTCCCGAGCAGGCGGCGATCCTGGCCTCGATCGTCGAGAAGGAAACCGGAGTGGCCAGCGAGCGGCCGCTGATCGCCGGGGTGTTCATCAACCGTCTGAAGCGCGGCATGCTCCTACAGTCGGATCCGACCGTCGCGTACGGCCTCGCCGGCGGCGCGGGTCTCGACCGCGCGCTCACCCGGATCGATCTTAAGACCCCGACGCCTTATAACACCTATACCGAGGCCGGGTTACCGCCGGGACCGATCTGCAATCCCGGCGAGGCGGCGATCGCCGCTGTGTTGAACCCGACGCGGACCGATTTTCTGTACTTCGTTGCCGATGGCACCGGCGGGCACGCCTTCGCCCGTACCCTGGCGGAGCACAACCGTAACGTCCGTGCCTGGCGTCGGCATCGTCGCGAAGAAGCCCGCCCGTAGACCGTCAGGCCGCTTCCGAGCTTTTAGTCGGTAACCGCCGAAGCAACGGTTCGACCCAGGCCGGCGGCAGCGCTTGCAGCAACCAGACGGCGGTGGCCATTGGCCAAGGAAAGGCGATCCGCGGCTTGTTTCGGGCAAGGCCGCGCCGGATCACGCGGGCCGCCTGTTCGACGCCCATCAGGAACGGCATGGGAAAGGTGTTCACATCGGTCATCGGCGTGCGGATATAGCCGGGGCAAATCACGCACACACCGACCCCCGCGTCATGCAGGGTGCCGCGCAGCCCCTCGCCAAACACCTTCACCGCCGCCTTCGAGCCGCAATAACTCGGTGCTCCCGGCACGCCGCGATAGCCGGCGAGCGAGGCCACCAACGCCAGCTGGCCACGCCGCCGCGCCACCATGCGCGGGATCATCGGCAGCACCGTGTTCAGCACACCGTCCACATTGGTGCGGAACACCGCGCGCACCTGTTCCTCGGGCTCCCCGCCCGTCAACCCGGCGGTCCCGGCCGAGATGCCGGCATTGGCCACCACCAAGTCGAGCGGGTGGGCATCGTCGGCGGCCTCGATCCAGGCGCGAGTCGCCTCCGCGTCGGCCACGTTCATCTGTCGGATCTCGGCGGCGGCTCCCTTGGCGCGGGCTTGCTCGGCGACCAGCTCCAACCGGTCACGGTTGCGCCCTCCGAGGAACAACGTCACGCCCGGTGCGGCGTATTCAAGCGCCAGGGCGGATCCGATGCCGCTTGAGGCGCCGGTAATCAGGATTGTTCGAGGATCACGCATGTGTCGGACTCCAGGGGCTCCAGAACTCGCGGGGCGCCGCCTTGGCGCATCCGATGCCCGAGGATATAAGGGCGCGACGCCGGAAACGCGACCGGTTGAATTTCAGGGTAAGGGCAGTCTCCATGGCGGTGATGAGCATGACCGGGTTCGCCCAGACCGAAGGATCGGCGCGCGCGGCGACCGGTGCCGATGGTGAAGCCATTGCCTGGAGTTGGAGTTGGGAACTCCGCAGCGTGAATTCCAAGGGCTTGGATCTGCGTATCCGCTTGCCGCATCTGGTCGATGTCTGGGAGACGAAGGTACGCGCGCGGGCCCAGGCCCGCGTGACCCGTGGCTCGGTCACCATCAATTGGACGATCGAGACGGCGGCCGAGGACAGCCGCCCAGAGCTGGTGGTGAACGAAGCGTTCCTGGCCGAGGTTGTCGCGCTACGCGACCGTTTGACGGCTCAAGGGGTGACCTTTTCGGGCGATCTTGGCCTGGATCGCCTGCTTGCGGTTCGTGGTGTCGTTGATGTGCGGGAGCGCGCAGCCGATACGACGGTGGTCGAGGCTGTCGAGGGGCTGGTCTTCGCAGATTTGGATCGGGCGTTGGATGCGCTGATTGACGCTCGGATGAATGAAGGCGCCAGGCTTAAGGACACGCTGCTCGGCCATCTCGACACCATCGCGGTGTTGACCGAACAGGCGACAATCGCCGCCGAGGCACAGCCGGCCGCACTTCGCCAGCGCATCCAAGATCAACTGGCGCTGTTGCTGGACGCATCGCCGCCGGTGCCGGAAGAACGCATGGCGCAGGAATTGGCGCTGCTGGCGACCAAGGCCGACGTGCGTGAGGAAACCGATCGCCTCACCGCGCATGTTGATGCCTGCCGCGCGATGTTGACCGATGGAGGGGCGATCGGACGCAAGCTCGACTTTCTTTGCCAGGAGCTGAACCGCGAGGCCAACACCCTATGTTCCAAGGCGATCGATCTGACGCTCACCAACATCGGGGTCGAGTTGAAGACCGCGATCGAACGCTTTCGCGAACAAATTCAGAACGTCGAGTAAGGAGAACGCTTCCGTGCCGATTTCGCGCCGTGGCCTGATGCTGGTGCTGTCCTCGCCCTCGGGCGCGGGCAAGACGACGATTTCGCGCAAGCTTCTGGAGTGGGACGACGATCTGTCGATCTCGATTTCGGTGACCACGCGCCCACGCCGGCCCGGTGAGGTGAATGGCCGCGATTACATTTTTGTCGACGCGACCGACTTTCAACTGCGAGTGAACCGAGGTGAATTGTTGGAGCAGGCCAAGGTTTTTGGCCATTACTATGGCACGCCGCGCGCGCCGGTCGAGGCCGCGCTGGCCGACGGCAAGGACGTGTTGTTTGACATCGATTGGCAGGGCACCCAGCAGCTGGAGGCCAATGCGCCCCGTGATTTGGTGAGCGTTTTCATCCTACCACCATCGACCCGCGAGCTGGAACGCCGCCTGCGCGCCCGCGCCCAGGATCCGGAGGACGTGGTGGCCGCTCGCATGGCCAAGGCAGCTGACGAGATCAGCCACTATCCCGAATACCAGTACATTGTGCTGAACGAGAATGTGGAACGATCGGTCGCCAGTGTGCGGGCGATCTTGGAGGCTGAACGCCTGAAACGCGAGCGCCAGATCGGGCTACCCGACTTCGTGAAGGCCCTACGCCAAGGCGGGGAGTAAGGGTTATCCCTGCTACCGATCCATCTCACCGACCAGCGCCGCGCCTTCACCGCCAAACCGTGTGGCGGTATAGCCAATAATGGCGCCGATAATGGCGCCCTCGGCCACGAACCAGAACGGCGACGTTATGAAACCGTCGGTGCCAAACACCGCGAGCATCATGGTTTGCATGGTGTCGTAGGCGAAGAAGGTCAGGACAAAATTCATCCACGCTCCCACCAGCGGCGAGCGAACCCACCAGGGTAGTGGTAGATCCAAAATCGGGTGCCACGTGATCACGCCATAGACGGCGATGATTGCGCCAAGCGTCACGTACCACAACAACACCCCCCAGCGGATCATCAAGCCGGCTTCGGGCCAGAGCTGGGGCAGGGTGAAAAACCCGATCAGACCGACGACCAAGCCAACGCCCTTGCCAATCGCGATGCGTTTGACCAGGGATGGGTTATCGACCATTTCGACCTCCATGAGATGAAGTCTGCGCTCCGCATAACTGTTTTTTCTAACGATTGCGCGCGCGGGTGCCTTGATTTGGATCAGTGCGAGTGCGGTTGGGAACTAACCGCCATTAAAATTTTACTTGTATGCTGAGGCGCTATGGGCCATATCCGGGCTACGGTTGCACTAGTTCCTGGCGTGCGTTCACTACGCCCCTCGCGGGTTGGCCGCGTAATTCCAAGACATCGTGGAACCAGATACCCGCGATATGGGCGGATAGTCCGCACATACGCAGCACAACGATCTATAGGGTTAGTTATCATGAACGGTACTGTTAAGTGGTTCAACGCGACTAAGGGTTATGGCTTCATCGAGCCCAGCAATGGTGGTCCGGATGTGTTCGTTCACATCTCGGCTGTCGAGCGGGCCGGTATGTCGAGCCTGCGTGAAGGTCAGAAGCTGGAGTACGAATTGGCTGCTGGCAACAACGGCAAAAAGGCCGCTGAGAACCTCGTCGCCCTCGACTGAGCGAACATTCTTGCCGATCCTTTCTCGGATCGGACCGACGTGAGACGGGGCGGCCATCGGCCGCCCCTCTTCGTTGTGGGTCCAGGGATTTAGTCCAACACCAATTTCATGCCGAGATGCGAGCCTTGGAAGCCGAGCCGCTCGTAAAACCGGCGCGCGTCGACCCGGCGGTGATCGGTGGTGAGTTGCATCAGCCTTGCTCCGGCGTCCCGTGATCGCGCAATCGCTTCGCGCATCAGCCGTTCACCCAGACCTTCGCCGCGTGCCGCACCCGCGACCCGTACGCCCTCGACCTGGGCGCGGGTGGTGCCCTCGCGGCTAATGCCGGGGATCAAGGTAAGCTGCAGGCAACCAAGCAGAATGCCGTCGCGCTCGGCGAGCAGATAGATGTTGCCGCCTTGGGCTTCCATGGCCTGGAAGGCCGCTCGATAAATGACCGGCAAGGGGTTCTCAAGGCGTTCGCGCGACTTGCCCAACGGGTCGTCGAGCAGCAGCGCGATGATGGCCGGCAGATCAGCCTCGCGCGCTGACCGCAACGTCAGGCCATCCGGGTCGGTGGTCAGTTGATGCAACGGTGAGCCGTCTTTCACGCCGTGTTCTCCCTGTCGTGAAGCGCTCGGGCCAGGGAACAGAACTCCGCGATCGACAATCGCTCGGGGCGTTGCGTCGGTTCAACGCCAGCAGCTTCGAGCAGTACGTCGCCGCCAAACCGCTTCAGGCTTTGGCGCAGCATCTTGCGCCGTTGCGCGAAGGCGGCTTCGGTAATGCGTTCCAAGGTTCGCCGATCGGCCGGCTCCAGCGGTTCCGAACGAGGAGCGAGACGGACAACCGATGACCACACCTTTGGCGATGGCGTGAAGGCGGATGGCGGCACATCGGTGACCCTGGACACGTTGCACAACCAGCCGACAAGCACTGATAAGCGGCCATAGGCGTCATCACCAGGCCCGGCGATCAGACGGTCTGCCACTTCTTTCTGGAACATCAACGTGAGCGACTCAAAGGACGAGGGGGTCTCCAGCCAACCGAGTAGCAGGCGGGTCGCGATGTTGTAGGGAAGGTTTGCCACCACCCGCCGTGGCGGCTTTCCCAGGGTTGCCAGATCGACCTTCAGCGCATCACCCTCGACCAGCTCGAGCCTCCCGCCGGCTGCCGATACCAGCGGCGCAAGAGCCTCCGCCGCGCGGCGGTCACGCTCGACGGCGATGACGTGGCCGGCTCCCTCGATCAGCAACGCACGGGTCAACCCGCCCGGCCCGGGGCCGATCTCGATGGTCGTGCCGGCCTCCAAGTTACCGGCGGCCCGGGCGATCCGCCGGGTCAGGTTCAGGTCGAGCAAAAAGTTCTGCCCGAGGCTCCTTTTGGCGGAAAAGCCGGCGGCGGCGATCGCTTCGCGTAACGGCGGCAGTGCGGTGACCTTCGCCACGATGGAATCGTTCACCCGCGGATCTCCGCGTTCGCTGTGGCCGCGCGTCGCTCGGCCATCTCGGCGGCAAGGCGCAGCGCGGCGATCAGACTGTCGGGCCGTGCCTTGCCGGTACCGGCCAACGCCAAGGCGGTACCATGATCCGGTGAGGTGCGCACGAACGGCAGCCCGAGCGTGACGTTGACCCCTCTCCAAAAGTCCAGTGTCTTGATCGGCACCAGAACCTGGTCGTGATACATGCCCAAGGCGACGTCGTAGGTGCGCCGTGCCTCGGCGTGGAACATCGTGTCCGCCGGCAGCGGTCCTCGGACGTCGAGGCCGTCCGCGCGTAGTGCCGCGACCGCCGGGGCGATGATCTCAGCATCTTCGTGACCAAGCGCACCGCCTTCGCCGGCGTGTGGGTTGAGGCCGGCCACAGCCAGCCGGGGTTGAGCGATGCCGAAATCCCGAATGAGAGCCGCGGCGGTGATCCGGCCCGTGGTTACGATCGCCTCGGTCGTGAGATGGCGCGGCACCTCGGCCAGCGGGATGTGAATGGTGACAGGCACGACCCGCAGCTCAGGGCTGGCGAGCAGCATCACCGGCGTCACGGCCGGCCCCGACAGCGCGGCCAGGAATTCGGTGTGGCCTGGATGCGCGAAGCCGGCCTGATATAGAGCTTCCTTTTGGATCGGGTTGGTGACGATGGCCGACGCTTGGCCATCCCGGACCATGTTTACCGCTCGTTCGATCGCGTGGATCGTGGCCGGACCATTCGCTGGGTCCGGAGCCCCGGGTACGTCTTCGGCGGCGAAGTCATGGGGCAGGACGGGCAGGGCGCGATCGAACACGGCGAGGGCTTTGCTCGGATGGTCGATGGCCTCGATGGGCAGCACGGCGCCGATTATGTCGGCCCGCCGCCGCACGCGTGCGGGATCGTCGATCAGCAGGAAGGGTGGTATCCGCTGGTTGCGGCGCGTCCAAGCTGCGATCGCCAACTCGACCCCAATACCAGCCGCTTCCCCTGGGGTGACGGCCAGAGGCCGGGAGGTTGTCCAGGTCATTGTACCAAGGTGCATGAATAGAAGTTCATGGAGATCGGCCGCCCGGCCGACCGCAGCGGCGGCATGCCGGGTCTTTCGGGCGTCGTCCCGCCTGTCTCGCGATGCCCCGTATCGCCACGACACGCGCTCCTAACCGGAAACTCCAGCATGCCGTCTCCATCGGTCTCTATCCGTGAACCTTGGTATTAGACCCGAGGTTCGACGAAAGCATTTTGGCGCAGATCGCGCAGATAGCGCTGGGCCAAGATTTCGTAACGTTGGCTTTCAAGTTGACGGCGGATCGCCTCGGCGGTCGGCAGATTGCTCGGCGCGGCTTGTCGATCGCACACCATCACGACCATCACGCCGTTCGGCAAGTCGATTGGCGCGCTGGCGTCGCCGGTTTTCAGATCGGCGACCGGACCACGCAGTGCCGGGGCAAGTTCGCCAATACTGAATTCCCCTAGATTGGGCGAAACGGGCGATTTCACTTCTTCGGCCAAGACATCGATATCGGCGCAATCTTGGGCGGTGGCGGCGACCGCCTCGGCCAGGCTGCGCTGCGCTGCGCGCCCTTCATCGCCAGCGCTCGGCGGCACCGGCAAGAATATCTGCTTTAGCGTGACCCGTTCGGCCATCGGATCGGGACCGGCCAGCACGTTGGTGTCGGCCACACGGATAATGTGATAGCCGAACAACGTGCGGATCGGCTCCGAAATTTGACCGACGTCAAGTGCTTCGATGGCGGCTGCGATCTCGGGCGCTAGCCGCTCGGGCAATACCCAGCCGATATCGCCACCAACCGACGCGTTGGCCGCTCGCGAGAACTGCCGTGCGACATCGCCGAACCTGGCTCCAGCCCGCAGTTGCTCGACCAGACGACCGGCGAGCCGTTGGACATCGGCTTCCTCACCAGGGTTGTCGACCGGCAGGAGAATTTCAGACACGCGCTTTTGGATTTTACCCTCGTCCGCGCGCAGTCGGTCGAGGGATTCCTGAACTTCATCCTCGCTTATCGCCACGTCGTTGCCGAACCGACGGCGCACCAGCTTGGCCCATAGCAACGATGCCTGAAGCTGTTGCTCGACCGTGCTGGGATCGACACCGAGCCGGCGCACGAACGCTTGGAACTCGCCGGGCTTGAGCCCGTTGCGAATCTCAACATCGCCGCGTGCGCGCTGCATCTCCTCTTCGTTGACGGTCTGGCCCTGGCGCTTGGCCTCCTGAAACTGGAGCTGCTCGTCAATGAGCCCACGCAGGATTTGCGGCGCCAAGCGGTTGGCCGTCTCCGGCGTCGCGGGCAATCGCGAGGTCACGATCACCATGCGCACGCGGCTTCGAAGGTCGCGCATCGACACGATGTCGTCGTTCACCACGGCCGCGATGCGCTGTAGTTCCTGTGCCGGCGCGGGGTCGATCAGGAACAACAACCCTGGAACGGTTAGGGCGAGACACAAGCGGCGAAGGCGTCCGGTTTTCATGACGTCGATCAATGTGGTGTCGAAGGGTTGATTATACCAATGCCGCTACGCACCGGCCATGGGGTGTGGAAACCGAGCCAATGTGAAATAGCGGCTATAACGGAGGCCTTCGTCATTTGCTTTCGACGCCACCGAGGTGTTTGAACACGATGCGGAACATGACCCGATCGTCGGGTTCGATATCCTCATCGCTGATGTCGGACCGCTCGAAGTCGACGCCGAACAGCAGGCATTCATCGGTGTAGGTCAGGCCAATCTTGCCACGTAGAAGCCGGTTTTCACCATCGCTCAGATCGTGGATCGCGTTGGTGAGAAGGTTCCAGTTGTCGGTCAGTCGGGTGTGCAGCGTCAGCTCGATCTGCTCACGATCACCCGCCAGATCGGAGGATACGCTTTCGTCGAGCTGGACATAATCCGCGAGGAAGGCGAAACGACCATAGTTGTAGCCGAAGCCGACTTCATTCCGGTTGAGTGAGCCGCTGGCCGGATCGAGCCGAAACCGATACCTGAAGTCAAGCGCATCCCTCGGGCGCACGGTTATGGCCCCCACGATATCGGAGAGGTCGTCGTCCAGACCGGAGCCCTTGTCGAACGCACCGTTTCCGTAGAACCGGAAACTCTGTCCGACGAGAACTTCGGTCTGGCCGCCACCGTCGCCGTAGACGCCGGTGCGCAGCGCGTAGTTGACCCGCGAGCCGCTGGTTACCTGATCCACGCCCTCGAAGCGGTTGAGGCGGAATAGATTGGTGGTGTCGAATTCGAACGAGCGGCTGTCCTCATTCGGAATTTCATCCGGGTTGCCCCCGCGCGGACCGGCGACTACCCCGATGATTGGCTCCACCACCTGGGTGTAAGAGCTGCCGCGACGCGCCAAGGGATATTGCCATTTCAACCCGACCTGCGGAAACACGCGGCCGGTCGCCTCGCTATTGTCGCCCGTGCCGCCGGATGTTTGATCCGAGGCGAGATAACCATCGGTCTGAAGCCGAGCGTTGAGCGTGTATACCTCACCGCCCGCGGTGGTATGCGGCAACGCCCAGCCATAGACCATGGAGGCGCGTTGACTATCGCTCCCGGCATCGCGGGTCAGCGACAGCACACTGGCATCGATCGAGGATCGACCACCATAGGGGTCAGGCCGGCCGACGTGGTGGTATTCCGCCATTGGCAGCACGGTCGGCGTGTCGTCCGGATTAGTTGAGGCGCGTAGATCCTGCCATTTGTAGGCATTGATCGCGGTGTAGTTGCGACCGCGGAATCCCTCCGCGAACAGGCGACTCGTCAGGACATCCTCGCCGCCGAGGCGGAAGCGTCGAAGGTAGGTTCGTTCGCTCGATTGCTCAAAATCGAAGCCGCTACGCCAGGTGCGATTCAGCGCGAACCGGCCTTCGAAATCAGCGCTGCCTTCCAGATCTCTCTCGCCGGTCTCGTTGCTGCCGTCATGCTGATCGACCCAGCCGCCGGTGGCCTTCAGATTGATCTCGCCATTGCCAAATCTCTGCCGGTACTCGCCCTGCAGGATGCTGCCCTCGGCCGTGTACACAGTGGGCTCGATCGTCACGTCGCGCGAGCGATCGAACACATAGTGGTAGGGCTGTCCATAGATCGCCCCTAGATTGCCCGATACTCCGAGGGTCGGCGCCAGCAAGCCGGAGCGCCTATCCACTGTCGGGTCTGGGTGGCTGAGATAGGGAGTATAGAGCACCGGCACGCCAAACATTTCGAGGGTGGCGTTCGTGTAGATGATGTCCTTGGCGCGCTCGTCATGAACGACCTTGACCGCCTTGATTTGCCAAAGCGGTGCCCTCTCAGGGTCTTCCTTGCAGAGATTGCAAGGCGAGAAAACCGCCCGCTCCATCACTTTGCGCTCATCGGCTGTACGCTCGGCTTGCGCAGCCGCCAGCCGGGAGCCGTCGGTCAATAACGCTCTGAGGTTTTTGATGAAGCCGGTCTTCAGTGCATTGTTCAATTCGGCGTAATCGGTGAACAGCACCTCACCTGTCGGTTCCAGCAGCGAGACCTTGCCCGAGGCGGTCACCGAGTTAGCCTTACGATTGTAGGTGACTGTATCGGCGAGCAGTACACGCGATCCCTGGTTCAGTTCGACGTTGCCGCGCGCGGTCACCACGCCAAGGCTTTCATCGTAGATCAACTCGTCGGCCACGAGCAGCACTGGGGTGTTCTCGACATCGACGTCTTGGGCTCCGGCCGGCAGCGCGATCAGCAGCGTCAACACAACCATCTTCAGCGCCGGCCCCCAAGGCGACCACCACGGCCTGCTATCGCCGACCGGATCCACCCGTCGATGCTGCGGCGCAGGTCTCATCCATCCTCGAGGTGCAGCAGGCTGGTCATTCCCAGCAACATGGTGACCGTGGCTGGGGTCCAGGCGGCCAGCACCGCTGGAATACTTGCCGACAGGCCGAGCGCGAAGACAATGTCTGTGACGAAATACAGCACGAATCCGAAAAATAATCCGCTCGCGGCCCAGGCGAGCGTGCTGCCGCGTCGCGTGAGCCTTAGCGAGAAGGTGGCGGCGATCAACACCATGGCGGTGAGTAGCAATGGCGAAGCGAGCAGCGCGTGCCAATAGAGACGGTGTTTCACCGCTGAGAAGCCCGCGTTTTCAAGAATCCGAATGAACCCCGGAAGCTCCCAAAATGACATGGTCTCGGGTGAGGCGAAGCTGTCCTGGATGTTCTCGATCGTCAGGCGGGTTGGGATACGAACGCGGTCGCGTAATTCTGGTCGGCCGACCGCTGAGGTTACGACCGCGTCCAGCAGTTCCCAATAACCATCGTGCAGCCGTGCGCGAGCGGCGTCGATGCGCTCTTCGAACCGGTCGTTCCGTCCGAAGCTCATGACCAGCACGTTGGCGAGCTCGGCGTCGTCTTGCCGCGTGGCCCGCGCGTGTAGCACGTTTTGCCCGGTCTCGGTGCGCTCGCGAATCCACAACCCGCCCTGGCCGACCGATAGGAAACTGTCCACTCGGTTGCGCAGGATGGTGTCCTCCAACACGTTGAACCGCGCGATCATGACCGAGGCGATCGGATTGAAGACCGCTACCTTGAAAGCGCCGATCAGCAGTGCCACGGCGATCGCCGGCATCAGGAATTGCCACACCGATACTCCGGCCGCGCGGGCGACCACCAACTCGTTCGTTCGGGTCAGTCGCGTGAACGCCATCATCGAGCCGAACAGCATGGCGAACGGTAATATCTGTTGCCCCATATGCGGCATTTTCAACAACGCCATCTGCAGCAGCACCGCGAAATGCGCGTTCTCCTTAGCGGCGCCGCGGCGCAACAGCTCGATCAGGTCAAGCAAGAAGACGATCGCCATGATCGCGCAGAACGTGCCCAACACCCAGAACGTGAACTGGCGACCGAAATAGGCTGAGAGGGTCCAGGAAAGCCGCATCGCCGCCTCACGCTACCGCGGTAGTCGGGTTCGGCCGCTTGAGCCGGCGTCGCGACAGCGCGACCAGCGCAAGCAGGAACGGCCCGAGCACGGCGGCCCACATCACGCTCAACAGCCAAGGGTCCTTGGCCGCTAGGTACTTGGTGCCCAAGCCACCGGCCTCGACCACGCCAGCCAGAATCACGGCGACGATCAGCCGAACGGTCTGACCACGACGAGAGAACTGTCCCGACAGCAAGACGGCCAACCCGACCGCCGTTAAGGTAAGCGCCAGCAACGGGCTGGTCAGTCGTTGGTGACCTTCGGCTACATATTCGTTGAAGTTTCGCGAGTCGGTGATTGTCACGGTCGGCCAGAGCAGATCGGCGAGAAACAGCTCATTCTGATCACGGAACGTGCGTTCTACATCCCCCTGTATCCGGCCGAGATCAATGGTATAGCGGTCGAAGTACAGAATATTGACCCGTCCGCTGTTGGTAACGCGCTCCTGACGGCTACCATTGACCATGATGACTCGCGGACCGTCCGGCGTGGACACCAGTGCGCCGCGTTCCGCGACCAGGGTGACGGTCTTATCGGACTCGCGTTGGTCATGGACCACGATGCCGGCTAACTCGCCTTCGGCCTCGCGGGCGCGAACATAGACGGTGAGGCCGTCGCCGACCGTCCGGAACTCGCCTTCGTGCAGCACGAGATGTTCGAAATTGTGCCGTATCTGGAATTGCAATTCCTTGAAGGCGCGATAGCTCATCGGCACTAAATACAACGTCATGAGGTAGCAGAGCCCGGTCGTCGCGACGGCAACCAGCAACGCAGGACGGGCGAGCCGCATCGGGCTCAACCCCGCCGCCGACATCACCACCATCTCGCGATCGTTTGTCATCTTGTTATAGACGAACAGCGTTGCCGCGAAACTGGCGATCGGCAACACGATCGACAGCCATGTTGGCATCAGCATGACCGTGAGGAACACGAAGGTGGGGATCGGTAGACCTCGGTTGACGATCAGATCGACGAAACGCAACGATTGCGACAACCAGATGACGCAGGTCATCGACACCACGATGAAGACCATCGCAAGTAAAATCTGATGGATCAGGTAACGGGTGATGCGCATCCGCTTGGCGGCTCGCCTTCGATGAGGTTCAGGCGCATGATAACCGCCCCGCGCCGCGTTGACAGCGCCTGTCCGCGACGGCTACTCCAAAGAAGTGGGACTCGCAAGCCGCTCACCCTCACATACGCCAAAATAAAATGGAGTTTTCCATGAAGATTGCCTTCGCCAAACCCGGTCGTCCACAGAAGGGCGCATTGGTCTGTTCAGTCGCGGAAGGCGGCAAGCTGTCATCGGTTGCACGAGAGATTGACCGGGAAACCAAGGGTTTGATCGGCACGGCAATCGCCGGCTCCCGGTTCACCGGCAAGGCGCACCAGACCTTGACGGTGTTCACTCCATCAGGGCGGGTGATGCTCTACGGGATCGGCAACCCGAAGGAGCTCGACGCCAAATGGGCCGAGATCGCGGGAGGAAATATCGCGGCCGCGCTGGCCATGTCCGGTGAGACCGAGGTCACGGTCAGCATGGAATCGGGCGACGAGCAGCGTTTCGAGCGTGCCGCTCATCTGGCGTTGGGGGCGGCACTGCGTTCCTATCGATTTGACCTCTACCGCACGACACTGAAGGAAGAAGACAAGCCGAGCCTCAAGAAGCTCATGGTCGCGGTCGATGGCCACCTCAAGGCCAAGAAGCTGTACGCGGTGGAATCGGCGATCGCCGAGGGTGTGGCCGTCACTCGTGATCTGGTGTCCGAACCGCCGAACGTTCTGTATCCGGAAAGCTTCGCAGAGCGTTGCCTGAGCTTGAGGAAGCTTGGTGTTGAGGTCGAGGTGTTGGCCGAGAAGGAGATGGAAAAACTGGGTATGGGGGCGCTGCTTGGTGTCGGCTTGGGCAGCGAGCGCGGCTCTCGTTTGGTCGTGATGCGCTGGAACGGTGCCGCGAAGTCGAAGAAGCCGGTCGCGTTCGTCGGCAAGGGTGTGTGTTTCGACACCGGCGGCATCTCGATCAAGCCGGCGGGCGGCATGGAGGACATGAAATTCGACATGGGGGGTGCCGGTGTGGTTACCGGGCTGATGCACGCGCTGGCGGCGCGCAAGGCCAAAGCCAATGTCATTGGCGTCATCGGGCTGGTCGAGAACATGCCGGACGGCAAGGCGCAGCGACCATCGGACATCGTCACCTCGATGTCCGGCCAGACCATCGAGATCATCAACACGGACGCCGAGGGGCGGCTCGTCCTGGCCGACGCGCTCTGGTACACTCAGGACAAGTATAAGCCCGAATGGATGATCGACCTCGCCACCCTGACCGGCGCCATGATGGTGTCGCTTGGCGAGGAAACGTGCGGCTATTTCGCCAATGACGATGGCCTGTCCGACGCTCTCAAGGCGGCCGGCGACGCGGTCGGCGAGCCGATGTGGCGTATGCCGCTCGGTGACGCCTACAACAAGCAGATGGACAGCGACGTGGCCGACATGAAGAACGCCGGGGTCCGGTGGGGTGGGGCGATTACGGCGGCCTGTTTCCTGGAGCGGTTCGTGAACAAGGTGCCGTGGATTCATATGGATATCGCCGGGGTCACGTGGAGCCGCAAGGACCGCCCGACCACGCCCAAGGGCGCAAGCGGTTTCGGCGTGCGGGCGCTTGACCGGCTGGTGCGCGACCGCTGCGAATCCTGAACGACGACGCGGGTAGGGCGGCATGACGGAGATCGGATTCTACCACCTGACTGTCACGCCTTTGGAACGCGCGCTGCCGAAACTCCTGGAGAAAACCCTGGAGGCTGGGCGGCGCGCGGTGGTTCGTACCGGCTCCGAGGAACGAGCCCAGGCGCTGAACGGCGAACTGTGGACCTACGAGGATCGCTCGTGGCTGCCGCACGGCACCGCCAAGGAAGGATTTGGCGAGGATCAGCCGATCTGGTTGACCTCCGGAAACGACAACCCGAATGGGGCGACGTTCCTGTTTCTTACCGACGGTGTGGAAGCGGCTGACTTAAGTGCCTTCGAGCGAGCATTCGACCTGTTCGACGGCCGTGATAATGCGGCGGTCGCGGCGGCGCGGGAACGGTGGAGGATTGGCAAGGACGCTGGCCATGCGCTGGCCTATTGGCGGCAAACCGATCGTGGCGGTTGGGAGAAGGCGGGGTAGGGGTGGTTCACGCTTGGGGAGGCGCGCCGCCGCCCATGGCGAGGCGGTGGATTGGAGAAGACGGCGGACGAGAAGTGCTTGCGGTTGCCCCACCGCATGCTCGCCGCTATAAGGCGCGCGCTGACCGGCGGGCGTGGCGCTCGCGCGGTCTCGTCCCTTCAGCGATATCCGAGAGAGACCCATGGCCCTTGAGCGCACCTTCTCCATCATCAAGCCGGACGCCACCGAGCGGAACCTGACCGGCAAAATCAACGCCATGATCGAGGGCGCCGGTCTTCGCATCGTGGCGCAAAAACGCATCCAGATGACCCGCGCCCAGGCCGAGGCCTTCTATGCGGTTCATAAGGCGCGGCCGTTCTTCGGTGAGCTGGTCGATTTCATGATCTCGGCGCCGGTCGTCGTCCAAGTGCTGCAGGGTGAGGGCGCGGTCGCCAAATACCGTGAGGTCATGGGGGCAACCAACCCGGCCGATGCGGCCGAGGGCACGATCCGCAAGGCGTGCGCCAAGTCGATCGGCGAGAACTCGGTGCATGGATCGGACGCCGCCGAGACTGCCGCCGTCGAGATCGCCCAGTTCTTCAGCGGCAACGAAATCGTCGGCTAACGTCGCGATCACGCGATTCGGTTACAGTAAGGGCGGCCCCTCGGCGGGACCGACCCTTACGATTGATGCGGCGGATGCCGCTCTCAGGCCAGGAAGATTGCCATCAGGGCCACAAGCACGATGCAGCCGGCGGTCGTAAGCTTCACGAAGGTGGTGAAGTCGTGCCAGATCGCCCGATGCTCGCGGGTCAAATCCGGAAACTGATCGTTGGTTGCCATCCAAGCATCCTCCCTGCGGTGCGTTCGCCGTCGGTTATACAAGAGTGGATCGGGGCTTCAAACCCCCTATGAGTGACTGTAATCCGGTTCTGGTGCCAGCAGCGCGCCGATCGCCGAAGTGCCATCCACGAAGGCCCGACGCCCCACCATGCGCACCCGTTCCGAGGCCAGCCAGGCCAGCGCCGCCGGGTAGATCCGGTGTTCCTGTTCCAGGATGCGGGCGGACAGCGTCTCCTCGGTGTCGTCCGGCAGGATCGGCACGGCGGCCTGGGCCAGAATGGGGCCGTCGTCGAGTTCCGGGGTGACGATATGCACGGTGCATCCGGCGAGCGTACAGCCGGCCTCGATCACCCGGCGCTGCACATCCAGACCTTTGAATGCGGGCAGCAGCGAGGGGTGGATATTCAGTATCCGGTTCGGCCAGCCGGAGACGAACTCGGCCGATAGCACCCGCATGAACCCGGCCAGACAGATGATCTCGCACCCGGCGGCTCGCAAGCCCTCGTCCAGCGCCGCCTCGAAGCTCTCGCGGTTCTCAAACGCGGTGTGATCGATGGTTCGGGCGTCGATGCCGGCGGCACGGGCGCGGCTCAGGCCTCCGGCGCCCGGCCGGTTTGACATCACCAGGGCGATCTCGGCCGGGTAGGCCGGATCGGCGGCGGCGTCCAACAACGCTTGCAAATTGCTGCCACGTCCGGAGATCAGGACACCGACCTTGGTGCGCGTCATGGCGCTACCCGAGCCAGGTTTGCGACAGGCCGTCGAAGATCACGGCATCGCCGCCGTCTCGGGGCTCTATGGTGCCGGCCACGATCGGGGTCTCACCGCAGGTGCGCAGGGCCGCTGTAACCGTATCGACGGCGTCGGGCGCCACGACGATCAACATGCCAAGCCCGCAATTGAAGGTGCGCAGCATTTCCGACGCTTCAACCCCGCCAGTGCGGGCGAGCCAGCCGAATACGGCCGGAGGTGTCCAGGCGCCAAGGTCGATCCGCATCGTCAGATCATCGCCGTAGATTCGCGGTGGATTCTCGATCAGCCCACCGCCGGTCACATGAACGAAGCCATGAACGCCACCAGCGTGCCGCGCCGCCAAGCAGGATTTTACGTAGATTCGCGTGGGCGTCAGCAGGGCTTCGGCCAAGGTGACGCCCGCACGAAAAGGCGCCGGCGCATCCCAGGCTAAACCGCTGCGTTCGACGATGCGCCGCACTAGCGAGAAGCCGTTCGAATGCACGCCGGAAGAGGGTAGGGCAAGCACCATGTCGCCGGTTGCCACCTGGTCGCGGGTCAGAATATTGGCGCGTTCCGCCGCCCCTACCGCGAAACCCGCGAGGTCGTAGTCGCCCTTGCCGTACATGCTGGGCATTTCGGCGGTCTCGCCGCCAATCAACGCACAGCCCGCTTGCCGACAACCGTCGGCGATGCCGGCTACCACGTCACGGGCGGCTGCCACGTCCAGGTGACCGGTGGCGTAGTAGTCAAGGAACATCAGCGGCTCGGCGCCCTGGACCACCAGGTCATTGACGCACATGGCGACTAAATCGACTCCGACAGTGTCGTGTTTGCCGGCTTCGATTGCGACGCGGAGCTTGGTGCCGACTCCGTCCGTGGCAGCGACCAGTATCGGGTCGGTGAAGCCGGCGGCACGCAGGTCGAACAACCCGCCAAACCCACCAAGATCGGCATCGGCGCCAGGGCGTCGGGTCGAGGCGGCAAGCGGCTTGATGGCCTCGACCAAGGCATCGCCAGCGTCGATGTCCACGCCGGCGTCGCGGTAGGTCAGAGGGGTGTTGGGGCGATCAGGGGCGCTTATGGTGTCCTCCGCCGGGCTGCGGTATAACGCCGAGCAGCCGTACCGTATTGCCACGGTATCGCCCGGATCGCGATTTATGCGGTTTATGCCGTGGTGCCGCTGGTAATCGCAAGCGACAAGTGGCCCGCCAGCGACAGTGGATATCCTTATGCGTCTGCCAACCCGATTGTTCTTGCTGCTTGTGCCGCCGTTGATCGCCCTGGGATCGTTGTTGGGTCCGGCGATCGCGCAGGACATCTATACGGTGCGCGGTGTGTCTGTTGACGCGACTTCTGAATCGGCTGTCGCGGCGCGTGAACAAGCGGTGAGCGAAGGGCGCCGGCAAGCCTTCCGGCAACTCGTGGAGCGATTGGTGCCGCTGGTCTGGAGCGGCCTTGTCCCGCAACCGACCGATGCGGAACTCGGTCGGTTCGTCCTCGGCTTCGAGGTGGCGGGCGAGCGCACCTCGGCCGTGCGGTATTTGGCGGAGCTGACCGTCGCCTTTGATCGCACTGCCGTGCGTGCGGCGTTCCGTGATGCCAGTGTCCCTTTTGCCGAGACGCAGAGCCTGCCGGTGCTGGTGATTCCGGTGTTGTCGAGCGGAGCCGGCACGGTGCTGTGGGAAGAGCCCAACCCGTGGCGTGATGCTTGGGCGCGTCGGGCCGCGCCTCGCGGACTGGTGCCGTTCGTCGTGCCATACGGCGACCTTGCCGACATCCGTGACCTAAGCATCGAACAGGCATTGTCCGGCGACCAGCCGGCGCTTATCCGGATCGCTGAACGTTACGGCGCCCGGGACGCCGTGGTGGCGCAAGCGATTCCGCGTCCCGGTGGAGCGGTACAGGTCACGATCCAGCGCATCGGGTCGAGCGGCCATGACAGTACCCTGGTTGAGACGGTGGTTGCCGAGGGTGATCCGGCCAACGCCGCAGGGTACGACGCCGCGCGCTATGATGCGGGCGTGCGCCGCGCCATTGTCATGGTCGAGGAGGGCTGGAAGCAAGATAACCTCATCCGTCCCGGGCTAGAGAGCCGGGTGACGGCCACGATCCCTCTGGATTCATTGCAACGGTGGTTGTCGATTCGGCGGACGCTGGACCGGCTGCCGGTGTTGTCGCGCTACGACGTAGTGCAGCTGACCCGCAGGGAAGCTCTGATCGATCTCTGGGTGAACGGCGATGCCGAACAGCTGCGTATTGCCTTCGAACAGCAGGATCTGGAGCTGGTTCCCGGAGCTGGCGACTACATATTGAAGCAACGCGGGCAACCCTTGCCGATTGAAACGCCACTCATTTCGCCATCGACGGTCGACACGACTCCATCCGAGGGTCCGGCCACCGGGCCGATCCTTGCGCCAAGAAACAACAATTAAGGCAGCCGGTCCGTGACACGCAGCGAGCGTAGCTGGTTCTGGGTCATCCTGTTCCTTGCGTTCGGCATGGCGCTGTACGTGTTGCGTGACGTGCTGTTGCCTTTCGTCGCCGGTATGGCGGTGGCCTATCTGTTGGACCCCGTCGTTGACCGGCTAGAGCGGGTGCGCCTGCCGCGCGGGCTCGCCACCTTGATCGTGCTGTTGGCGTTCTTCGCGCTGACCATCGGCGCCATTCTTTTGCTGTTACCGCTTATCCAGACACAGGTCTTGCGGTTAGGCGAGGTGCTGCCGGGCTATATTGATGCCGTGCATAAACTACTTCAGCCACTGGTCGACACCGCACTCGCGGGGATCGACGGCGGTACCGCGTTCGATTCGCTGCCGGGATTGGCCGGAAACGCCGTTGCGTGGGTTGGTCGGCTTTTGGGTCGGGTGGTGTCGGGCGGGGTCGCGGTGGCCAACGTGGTTTCTATTCTGCTGATCACGCCGATCGTGTCGTTTTATCTGTTGCGCGACTGGGACCGCATCGTCGCGGCGATCGATTCCTGGTTGCCGCACGCTCAAGCAGACACCATTCGCGAGCAGATGCGGACGATCGATCTGACGCTCGCCGCGTTCGTGCGGGGACAAGGCACGGTGTGCCTTGTTTTAGGCGTGATATATGCCGTTGGCCTGTCGCTCGCGGGGTTGGATTTTGGCTTGGTTATAGGCCTGTTCGCCGGGGTGATCTCGTTCGTGCCTTTCGTTGGGACGATCATCGGCGGGTTGCTGAGTATCGGCTTGGCACTGGCCCAGTTCGACAGTTGGCAGCCGATCGCGATCATCGCCGCGATCTTCGTGTTCGGCCAAGTGATCGAAGGGTATTTTCTGACACCCAATCTGGTTGGCGACGCCGTGGGCTTGCACCCGGTCTGGGTGATCTTTTCGCTTTTGGCGGGGGCCGCGTTGTTTGGTTTCCTTGGGGTGTTGCTGGCGGTACCGGCGGCGGCGGTGGCCGGCGTGCTGACGCGTTTCGCGCTCGGACGTTATCTCGTGAGCCCACTGCACCTCAGAGGCATCCCTTCAGCCGATGACGAGGCGACCAATCCCGCTTCCGACGATCCGCTCGATCCTTGACTATGACCGCCCGTCAATTTGTCTTGGATCTCGGCTATCGGCCGGCGCTGGATCGCGACGATTTCCTCGTGTCGAGCTGCAACGGTGAAGCCGCCAATTGGATCGACCGCTGGCCGGAGTGGCCCGCCCCCGCCAGAGGTCTGGCCCTGGTCGGGCCGGCGGGCTGCGGCAAGACCCATCTGGGTGCGGTGTGGCGGGCCCGCAGTGGCGCGGCCTTGGTGATCGCCGCCGATATGACGGTCGAGGGCGTGCCCGATGCGCTTGGCGACGCTCGACACGCGCTGGTCGACGACCTGGAGCAAATTGGCCAGGAGCAGGCGCTTTTGCATCTCTACAACACGGTGGCGGAGCGCAGCGGTTCTGTGCTTATCCTGTCCCGCGTGGCGCCGTCTCGGTTGCCGATCGCGTTGGCCGATCTTGCCTCTCGACTTGCGACGTTACCGGTCGTGACCATCGGCGTGCCGGACGAGGCGCTGTTGGCGGGCGTGTTGGTCAAGCATTTCACGGACCGTCAGGTGACCGTACGCGAGGATGTGGTCGCCTATCTGGTGGCTCGGATGGAACGCTCGTTCGACGCCGCGTACCGTCTCGTGGACCGGCTTGACCGAATGGCGTTGGCGGAACGTGGCAAAGTGACGACCATCCTGGCCGGACGAGCGCTGGCCGAAGACGAGAACGACACGGAACATCAGATTGATCAGGGAGACTGACGCATGGATCTTGGCATCAAGGGCAAGAAGGCGATCGTCTGCGCCGCCTCCAAGGGTTTGGGCAAGGGTTGCGCCATGGCATTGGCGCGCGAAGGCGTCGACTTGGTAATCAATTCCCGCACCCAGGAGACGCTTGAGGCGACGGCCGAGGAAATCCGGTCCGAAACCGGCGTCAGCGTTACCGCCGTCGCCTGCGACATCACCACCCCCGAGGGGCGGGCGGCGGTGTTGGACGCGGCCGGGCCGATCGACATCCTGATCAACAACGCCGGCGGCCCGCCGCCGGGCAACTTTCGCGATTGGACGGTCGAGGATTGGCAGAAAGCACTTAACGCCAACATGTTGACGGCGATCGAGCTGATTCGCCTGACGGTCGACG
The DNA here is from genome assembly GCA_013203465.1 of Alphaproteobacteria bacterium. Lineage (GTDB taxonomy): Bacteria > Pseudomonadota > Alphaproteobacteria > Thalassobaculales > Thalassobaculaceae > JABMNR01. Next base: position 9,071 of record JABMNR010000122.1, on the reverse strand, counting down.
GTATGATCGAGCGCAAGTTCGGCCGAGTGGTCAACATCACCTCCGGTGCGGTCAAGGCGCCGATCCCGATCCTGGGACTGTCCAATGGCGCACGAACTGGCCTGACCGGGTTCGTGGCCGGGGTCGCGCGCGAGACAGTGCGCGACAACGTGACGATCAACGGGCTGCTGCCAGGACCGTTCGATACCGACCGCCTGCGTGGCAATATGAAGCTCCAGGCTGAAAAGGCGGGTGTGCCCTACGAGCAGTTCGCCGCGCAGCACGCGCAAAAGAACCCGGCGGGCCGCTTCGGCAGAGCCGATGAATTTGGCGCGGCATGTGCTTTCTTGTGCAGCGTGCATGCGGGCTTCATCACCGGGCAAAACCTGCTGATGGATGGTGGGGCTTTCCCAGGGACGCTTTAACACCGGTGCGATAGAATCGGCCGGCGGTGTTAGGTTCTTGTCATGGAGTGAGTGTGCACCGCCTCCGATCGACCTTGCCGGGTGCTCGGTCGGGCCGTGAAGGAGGTGTGCTGTGAGCAAGCAGGTGACCGAGATGGATATGGTGCGGCGGCGCCCCGCGAAACGGGCGTCCACCAAGGCAATCACTGCGCCAGCGGGCCGCCCGGCTGATCGTGAGGTTTCGGTTCCGGTGGACGTCGTGACACCAACGATTACGCCGGGCAGTCCGAACCGGTTCATTAATCGCGAGCTGTCCTGGCTGACCTTCAATGGGCGGGTGCTGGAGGAATCGCTGAATGAACGGAACCCGTTGCTGGAGCGGCTTCGGTTCGTCGCGATCTCGGCCTCCAACCTGGATGAGTTCTACATGGTGCGCGTCGCCGGCCTGAAAGGCATGGTGACCGCTGGCGTGACCACGCCGAGCGACGATGGCCTCAGCCCGGCCCAACAGCTCGCCGCGATCACCAAGGAGGTCGCTCGGTTGATGGACGATCAGCAGAAATGTCTGCACACCTTGCGGCAGGATCTGAAACAAGCGGACTTCCATCTCGTCGAGGCGAGCGAAGTCGACGCCGCTGATCGTGCTTGGTTGGCGGATCACTTCAGCGAGCAGATCTTCCCGGTACTGACGCCACTCGCCATCGACCCGGCGCACCCATTTCCCTTCATCCCGAACAAGGGCATGTGTCTAGCGATGCAGCTTCGTAGCACCGCTGGCGCCGCAGACATGCAGGGACTAATCCCGTTGCCGCATCAGATCGGCCGGTTCGTGCGGTTGCCCGGTGACACCATTCGCTTCATCGCGATCGAGCAGGTCATTTTGATCTGTGTCGGCCGACTGTTCCCGAGCTTCAAGGTGGTGGGACAGGGCGTGTTTCGTGTCATTCGCGACAGCGAGATGGAGATCGATGAGGAGGCCGAGGATCTGGTCCTGTCATTCGAGACCGCTCTCAAGGCCCGGCGCCGCGGCAACGTAATTCGTCTGGCGGTCGATCGCTCGATGCCGGATGCGTTGAAAAAACTGGTGATCGATGAATTGAGCGTACCACCCGAGGAGGTGTTCGCGCTTGAGGAGATGGTGGGGCTTGCCGATTTGTCGCAATTGATCACCGCCGATCGGCCGGAGTTCCTGTGGCCACCCTTCAATGCTCGGTTCCCGGAGCGTATCCGCGATTTCGGTGGCGATTGCTTCGCCGCGATCCGGGCCAAGGATATCGTCGTCCACCACCCGTTCGAGAGTTTTGACGTCGTGGTGCAGTTCCTCCGCCAAGCCGCCGCCGACTCGTCGGTTATCGCGATTAAACAGACCCTCTATCGCACATCCAAGGACAGCCCGATCGTCAAGGCGTTGATCGAGGCGGCCGAGGCCGGTAAGTCGGTCACCGCCATGGTGGAGATCAAGGCGCGGTTCGACGAGGAGGCCAACCTCCGTCTGTCACGCGATTTGGAGCGTGCAGGTGTGCAGGTCGTCTACGGTTTCTTGAACTTGAAGACCCACGCCAAGATATCGTTGGTGGTTCGGCGTGAGGGAGCAAGCCTGCGCAATTATGTGCATTTCGGCACCGGCAACTACCATCCGATCACGGCGAAAATTTATACTGACTTGTCGTTCTTCACCTGTGATCCGGCGCTGTGCCGGGACGCCGCGCGGATGTTCAATTTCATGACCGGCTACGCCAAGCCGGAGACCATGGACAAGCTGGCGATCTCGCCGTTGACCCTACACAGCACTTTGATCGAGGGCATAGCCCGTGAGATCGGGCACGCTAAGGCCGGCCGGCCGGCCGCGATCTGGGCCAAATTGAACTCGCTGGTCGATCCCAAGCTGATCGACGAGTTGTACAAAGCGAGCCAAGCCGGGGTACAGATCGATCTGGTGATCCGTGGTATTTGCTGCCTGCGGCCGGGAGTTGAAGGCCTGTCGGAAACCATTCGGGTCAAATCGATCGTCGGACGGTTCTTGGAACACTCCCGCATCGTGGTTTTCGGTGATGGACACAAGCTGCCCTCGGACAAGGCGCGAATCTACATGTCATCGGCCGACTGGATGCCGCGTAATCTCTACCGTCGTGTCGAACTCTTGGTTCCGATCGAGAACCCGACCGTGCATCGGCAAGTTCTCGACCAGATCATGGTGGCCAATCTGAAGGACCGCACCAACAGCTGGACCCTCGGCGCCGATGGGCGATACACCCGCGCTCCATTCCAGGCCGATGATTTCTCGGCCCACACCTATTTCATGACCAACCCGAGCCTTTCCGGGCGCGGAAGCGCGTTGCGACGTGGCGGCGATGCGCCAAAGTCGCTTGCCCAGTCGAATTGACACGGGATCGCGTGGAGCGGAGCGCTGGGGTTAACTGGATGTCGGAGCCTTCACGCGAACTCAGCCGGCATGCGCGGGTGGGGGTTCTGGACATCGGATCCAACTCGATCCGGCTGGTGGTCTACGATCGCGCGGGCCGGTCCTCTATCCAGGTATTCAACGAAAAGGCGTTGTGCGGTCTCGGTTACGGTGTGAGCGAGACGGGGAATCTGTCGGTTGAAGGAATGGCGTCGGCTGCGGTGAACCTGGATCGGTTCGCTCAGATCGCGCGGGCGATGCGCATCGGTCGCCTGGATGTGGTGGCGACCTCCGCGGTACGCGATGCTCGAAACGGTGCGGTCTTTGTCGCCGAGATCGAGCGTCGCTTGGGTCATACGGTGCGGGTAATCAGCGGCGACGAAGAGGCGCGGCTCTCTGCCCTGGGCGTGCTGAGTGGCTTTCCGGTCGTCGATGGTGTGGTCGGTGATCTTGGCGGCGGCAGTCTGGAGTTGGTCAATGTGGCGGACCGTCAGTTGGGCGCCTACGCCACCATGCCGATAGGCCCGTTGCGACTTGGTGTCGTTGACCGGCGCCAGGATCGCCGGCTGTCTTCAATGATCGACAGCCATCTCGATACGGCGCCGTGGCTACCCGCCCTCAACGGACGGACGTTCTATGCCGTGGGCGGTGCCTGGCGCGGCATTGCCAAGACGCATATGACGAACGTTGGGTATCCACTCGAAATTGTCCACGGGTACACGGTGGAGGAGGCCGGGTTGTCAGCTTTCCTGTCGGGGTTGTCGCGATTGTCGAACAAAGCCATACGCGCGACCCCGGGGGTACCGCGTCGGCGCGCCGATACGTTGCCCGATGCCGCCCTGATACTGCATCGGGTTCTGGCACGCGGTAAGCCGGAACGCGTGGTGTTTTCCGCCTTTGGTCTGCGCGAGGGATGCCTGTATGACCGTCTGTCCGAAGGCGAGCGCAACGCCGATCCACTATTGGTGACCGCGGCTGAAATTGCGCGTGAAACCAATCGTTTCGCCCCAAATCCAGATGCCGTCTTCGCGTGGTTGGCGCCGTTGTTCCCGGCACTTGAGCCGAATGATGAGCGGCTGGTGCGGGCCTTGTGCATGCTCAGCGATATCGCCTGGTCGGAGCATCCGAGTTACCGAGGAGAGCATGCCTTTCTGCGGGTACTGCGTCTGCCGGTGGCCGGGTTGGAGCACCCGGATCGGGTCTTTCTTGGGCTTGGGGTACTGGTGCGCTATGTCGGCCATGCCGATCTGAAGGCCGCGGACACGGTGCGCGCCTTGCTGCCTCCGGATCGGTGTGATCTTGCGATTCAGGTTGGGCACGCGCTTCGGCTCGGGCTCACCCTGTCAGGAGTAGCGACCAATCTGCTTCGGCGGACTCGCCTTAAACCGACGTCGAAAGGGTTCACTCTCTCGATCAACCCGGATGCGATGGCGTTGATTGGCGAAGTGGTGGAGCGGCGGATCAAGGCGTTGGCAGGGGCGATTGGCCGCCCCGTGTTGGTCGCGGCCAGGCGGCGTGGCCGGCGCGACAGCTAATCGGCCGGATCGACGTCGATTTCGACGAGGTCTACCCTGTTGCGTTTCGGATCGTAGCCCATGGCGAGCCGACCGTGTTTGACCGCCAACGCGGCGTCCCCGAAAACCTGACGGCGCCAACCCTCAAGAGCGCGAACGTTGGCGTGATCATCCGAGGCGATCGCGTCCAAGTCTTCCGCCGAAGCGACCAGTTTCGGTGCTACGTCGTGCTCCTCGCATTTTACCTTCAACAGTACGCGGAGAAGCTCGGCGACCGGCATACGGCCCTGTGGCGCGTCCTTGGGTTCCGGCAGGTTGGGCCAGTCCTCTTTGGGAAGGGATAACGCCTTTGCCACCGCGTCCAGCACCGAGCGGCCGATCCGACCACCAGCCGACTCGCTGTTGAACGCACGGGTTCGAGCTAACTCGGCGGCCGAGGTTGGAGCCTGGGCGGCAACGTCAACTAAGGCGTCGTCGCGCAGGATGCGATTGCGCGGGACATCGCGGCTCTGGGCCTCGCGTTCACGCCATGCGGCGAGCACCTGCAACACCACTAGGAATTTTGGTTTTGTGCTGCGGATCTTAAGCCGCCGCCAGGACTCCTCCGGATCGTTCCGGTAGGTGCCGGGGTCGACCATTTGGGCCATCTCCTCGGCGAGCCACTCGGACCGCCCGGTTTTCTGCAATTGCTTGCGCAGCTGATCGTAGACTGGGCGCAGGTGGATCACGTCAGCCAAGGCGTAGTCGATCTGTCGATCGCTGAGGGGGCGATGGCTCCAATCCGTGAAGCGCGAGGTTTTGTCGAGCTGGACGCCGGTGATGGCGCGGACCAGCTTGTCGTAACTAACCGAATCACCGAAGCCGCAAACCATGCCAGCGATCTGCGTATCGAAGAGCGGGTATGGCACGGCGCCGGCCTGGTTGACGAATATCTCCACGTCCTGCCGCGCGGCGTGGAACACCTTCAGCACATTCACGTTCGCCATCAGCGCGTACAGCGGCGCCAGATCCAGACCCGGGGCCAGCGGGTCGATCGCGGCGACGTCCTCGGTACCGGCGACTTGGACCAGGCAGAGTTTCGAGTAAAAAGTCTTGTCGCGCATGAACTCCGTATCGATAGCCACGAAGTCATCTTGCTCGGCGATTCGACTGCACAGGGCGGCCAGCGCCTCGGTATCGGTGACAAGTGTCATAGGCGCCCGTATACACGAGCGTCCGATTGGCGCAACCGCGTTATCTCATAAGTCCTTGAAACCCGATTCGTTTTTCGTATCGTGGTGCGTTTGACTCAAATACCCTGCGCCAAGTTTGAAATACAAAGGTTGCTTAATGTTCAGAAATGAATCACGATTCGCGCTGCAAGATACTGATTCACGGGGGGATTTACGATGAAGCCAATCTTAGCGGTCGCAGCGCTGCCGCTGCTTCTCGGTGGCTGTCTCCCCTTGCCCATCTCAATTGTTTCAACGGCGCTCTCCGGTATCTCCTACATGGCGAGCGGTAAGTCGACCAGTGATCATTTGCTTTCCGCGACGGTCGAAAAAGATTGCGCGCTGACTCGGCCGATTTTTGGTGACCCGGTATGCCGGGAGATTGGGCCGAACGGCGAGGGGGCGACCGTTTCTGTGGTGGAGGCTTATTACCCTGGTGACCAGGATGATTGGAGCCAGTTGGAACGAGCCGCGCTGAATACCGGTGCGCTTGACCTGGACAAAGTAGACCACGGCCCAGCGCAGATCGCTATCTTCCTGCCATTCGCGAACACCGCGCCGACGATCAAGGCCGACGGCGTGACGGTGACGTCGGGGGTGGTTCGTCCATCGCCAGATACGCGTCGCCTTCCAGTAGCGTTCTCGAGCGGTGATTGGCAACCGCCAAGCCGGGCCGGCGGCGTGGCGATCGCGCCGCTTCAAAAGCTTGAGATCATTGCTCAAGAGCGCGATGTACGTGGGCACGATGTCAGGGCTGAGGCACTTTTTGCGGAGAGCGGCCGGTATGTGATCATCGGCTCATTCCGTGATATCGCCAGGGCCGAAGTTCTGGCCGGCCGTCACGGCGCGCAATTGCCAAAAATTCTGGCGGCAACGGTTGAGGGCCGCGATTGGTATCGCGTAGCGATGGGACCGTTCACCGCAAGCGAGGCGCTGCTGATTAAGCGTGGATTAGGCCCCGTGGACGGGGTGATCCCGTGGACCATCCAGTTACACACGCCGACGTTGTTGGCCCAGCTCTAGGCCGTCATCGCCAGTGCCGGCCGGCGCTGGGCTTTTTGCGCATACATCATACGGTCGGCCCGGTCGAGAATCTCATCCGGCCGATCTAGAACGCCGAAAGCGACCCAGCCGACGCTGGCGTAAATCGTCAACATGGCGCCGTTCCAGGACAGCGTCTGGCCGTTTAGACGGCGTGAAAGAGCTTGCGCCCGGGCGTCGCCGTCTGAGGCTTCCAGATCAGGCATGAGCACGGCAAATTCATCGCCTCCAAGCCGGCCGACCGTGTCGCTGGCCCGCACATCGTTAGCCAACACCCCGGCTACCGTCTGTAGCACGGCATCGCCGGCGGCATGGCCATGGGAATCGTTGGTTGCCTTGAAGCCGTCCAGGTCGATCATCAGCACCAACCCGCTGCCACCCTGTCGCGCCGTTTGCGCCATGGCTTTACTGAGTTGCATACGGAAGCCGCGACGGTTCATCACAGACGTTAGCTCGTCGGTGATTGACAGGTTCTCCAGCTCGTTGATGCGGTATTGCTGCCGCTCGATCCGTTTTTGGGCTTCGGTCATCGCGATCAAGGCCATACGCAAAGCGGTCTCGGTCTCCGCACGGGCAAGCTCAGGCGTCTTTGCGATGGTATCCTCGTCCAACACGCCAGTGAACCGGGCCAGCATGCCGGTAACCTCGGCATAGAGGCGCGCGCTGGGCCCGTCGAGTGGTGCGGTTTGGCCTAGAATATCGTTCGCCATGATCCGGCTCTCCGAAAGGGTACAGCCGGTTACAAGCAACGCCCGTGCCAACCCGTGCCACGGTTCTGGTCATATTTCCCTTCATTTTCAGGCGGCTACCGTGGACCGTCGCGCTCAATCCCGATTTTGATGGGTAAAGCGGCAAATTTTGCCGAGCGGTCGGCAGCGGCGGTCGAGAGGATGGGAGCGGGACTCACGCTGTCTCCAAAGGTCTGCGATACTTGAATAGGGATCAACGGAGGTGAGCATGCGAGGATTACGCTGGATGGTGCCGGCCTTGGGAGTTGCCTGCTGCATAGTGTCGAGTTCGGGGGCCATGGCGGCCGGCCCGGTCGCGGTCGATATTCTGCCGCATCGGGCGCTGTACGCCGTATCCATGGAACAGAGCTCCTCGGCTTCCGAGGTGATCGGTGTCCAAGGCAAGATGGCCTTCGAATGGCGCGACGATTGCGATGGGTGGGCGGTCGAGCAACGTTATCTGATGGATTTCTCTCGTGCCGATGGTGACGGGTTCGCCATGCGCTCGCAGTTCACGACTTGGGAGTCCAAGGATGGCGCGGTGTATCGGTTCTTGGTCGATAGGAGTCGTAATGGTGGTAAGCAGCGACTTGAAGGCCGCGCGACCTTGGAGCCGCCGACGGGTGGTACCGCCGCGTTCGTTAAACCTGAGAAACAGCACATTTCGTTGTCCAAGGAAGCGATCTTTCCGACCGAACACACGTTGCGTCTGATCCGCGCGGCCCTCACCGGTGAGCGGTTCTTCCGCGCCAATGTTTTCGATGGCAGCGAGGTCGAGGGCGACGCGCTGATATCGGCTGTCATCGGTAAGGCGAGGGAGGGCGCGCCACCGCTCGATCATGCCGCCGTGACGGGACCATTTTGGCCAATTCGGCTCGCGTTCTTCAAACCGGGAGCGTCAGGCCAGGCGCCGGATTTCGAGATGTCGATCGAGCTGATGGCGAACGGGGTGGCGCGTAACCTAGTGCTGGACTACGGCGACTTTTCGGCGCGGCTGACCCTGGAGCAGATTGAGGTGGTCGACTCACCGGCCTGCGCGCGCAAAAACTAGAGCAGATCGTGAGAAATACGAGCCATTTAGATGTTTGGTCCCAGGTTTTGATGGATTGGATCGAGTTTGAATCTTTGTGGTTCGATTGTCCATTGTTTGCAGATGAATTCGTAGGGCGTGAGCCCTTTGAGGGTCTTCAGCCTGCGGCCGTAATTGTAGGCCGCGACGAAGTCATCAAGGTGTCTCCGCAACTGGTCATGATCGTCATAGTGGAAGCGTTTGACGGTGGCGTCCTTAATCGTGCGATTCATTCGTTCGACTTGCCCATTGGTCCAAGGGTGCTTGGGCTTTGTCGTGCGGTGATCGATGTCGGCCTTGGCACAGGCATATTCGAAGGCATGGGCACGGAACAGCTCGCCCTTGGCCATGGCTTCCCTAATAAGAGGAACGGCTGAGCCCCCCGCGCCGGGTGTTGTGAACTGGATGCCGTTGTCGGTGAGCACGGTGTGGATTTTGTAGGGAACGGCGTCGATCAGACGGTTCAGGAATGCGGCCGCAATCCGCGTTGGTGCCTTCTCATGCAGTTCAACGAAAGCAAATTTCGATGTCCGGTCGATGGCGACGAACATGTGCAGCTTGCCCTCGGCGGTCCGCACTTCGGCAATATCTATGTGGAAGTAACCGATCGGGTAGCGCTTGAACTTCTTTTTGGTCGGCTTGTCGCCTTCCACATCAGGCAGCCTTGAGATGCCGTGACGCTGCAAACAGCGATGCAAGGAAGACCGTGTTAGCAGCGGAATGG
>JABMNR010000121.1 GCA_013203465.1 Alphaproteobacteria bacterium | reverse complement strand
GTATACCACAATCGCACAGTGCTGGCGTCAAATGAACGGTGCACATGGGAAATCCGGCCTGAAACCTATTCCCTGAACAGGTGAAACGCGAACGAAACCGGGTTCCGCTAAACAGCACCGCATCAGGTGGCCCGTCGAAAACGAGACGGAAAGCGGAAGGGAAGAGGAAGCCGATGATCACGACCGACGCGGTGATCAATGCCGCCAAGGCATTGCTCGCTAAGCGAGTGCCCGACTGTGTACTAGGAGACGACGTGCAATTCGCCGTGCGCGGGTATCGCGCCGGGCTGGTTGACCGCAAAGGTTTGTTGGAAACGGTCGCCCGTACTTATCGACAGCTCGGCGCCGACGCCTTGCAATTTGATGCCCAGGGTAACGTGCTCAAGATGTGAGATCGATCAGGCGCAGCACGCTATGATGCACGCATGGCGCCAACCATCAGGCCACAATCGGCGCTTCCAAAACCTCCGAGGAGCGCCGCGCCAATGGCCAACGACACACCTTACCCGCACCTCTTCTCGCCCGTGCGCGTCGGCGGCCGGACCTTGCGTAACCGTGTCTGTCTGCCGGCGACGGTAACCAACTACGCCCGCGCCAACCGCATCACCGAACGTTGGAAAAACTTCCTGATCGAGCGGGTACGCGGCGGGGCGGCGATGGTGGTCAGCGAGGTGATCGCCGTCGATCCGGAGGCGATCGCCCAAGCCACCACCATCATTGGCTTTGATGACAGCAACAACGCGGATTTCAGCAACACCGCCGAGCGTGTTGAGGCTGCGGGCGGCTGGCTGATCGGCCAGCTCTGGCACCCCGGCCGCCAGCAGCTATGGCATCCGACCAAGGCGCCGACGGGGGTTTCCGACAACCCCGACCCCTATAGTTGGACGGTGCCGCACGTCATGGACACCGACGAAATCCGGACGGTGATCGACGCCTACATCGCGGTTGCCGCCCGCCTGCACCGCTGCGGCTTGGCCGGGGTCGAGTTGCACGGCGCGCACGGCTATCTGATCAACCAGTTCCTGTCGCCCTGGTCCAACACCCGAGACGACGAATGGGGTGGTGATGTCGAGGGGCGCAGCCGCTTCGCGCGCGAGATCGCATCCGGCATCCGTGCCGCCTGCGGTGACGGTTTCATCGTCGGCCTCAAGATGTCCGGCGACGAGTTGGTCGAGGGCGGCATCGACGTCGAGGAAGCGGCCCGCCTCACCCAGCGGATGGTGGGCACCGGCACGTTCGACTATTTCGCCTATGGACAGGGCAATTTCAGCCTGAGTTTGGAAAGTCATGTACCGGACATGTACTTCCAACCCGGCCACTATATCGACATCCCGAAACGCCTGCGCGCGGCGGCGGACGGCATCCCGGTCATGGCGCTCGGCCGCATCGGCACGCCCGAGTTGGCGGAACGGATCGTCCGTGACGGCTATGGCGATCTGGTCGGCATGACCCGCGCCCATATCGCCGACGCCGCCTTCGCCGAGAAGGCCCGCACCGGTCGGGCCGATGAGATCAGGCCCTGCGTGTTCGACAATTTCTGCTGGGGCGAGATTCACCAAGGCAAGCCGCTGGTCGAGTTCCACAACCCGCATCTGGGTACCGTCGGCGAAGCGGATTTGCGGCTTGAACCGGCGGCGACGTCACGGCGGGTGGTCGTGGTTGGCGCCGGGCCGGCCGGCCTGGAAGCCGCCTGGGTCGCCGCCGCGCGCGGTCACGATGTCACGCTGTTCGGTGCCTCGAAGCACCCGGGCGGCGCGCTTCGGCTTGAGGCGCTGCTGCCCGGCCGCGACGGCATGGGACGGGTGACGGAGCATCAGATGCGAATGGCGCAACGACACGGGGTCGATATCCGCCTTGGGCAACGGGCCACGGCCGACCAGTTGCGCGCGCTGGCGCCCGATGCGGTCGTGCTGGCGACCGGGGCCGATCTCCGCCCACCCGAAGGGCTGATTGTCGAGAGTGGTGCGGTGATCGCCGCGCGGGATTATGTAGCGTCCAACGGACAGGCCTTCAGCGGACGGCGCGGCACCGCCGTGCTGTACGATCACGACCATACGGCGGCGGCCTACGGGGTCGCCGATCGGCTGGCGCAGGATTTCAAGCGCCTGATCCTGATAACCCCGCGCCCGCAGATCGCCCAAGGCGTCAACTACTGCAGCGCGATCGGGATCTATCGCCGGCTGTACGGCGCGGGCGTGGAGATCGTTCCCGCCGCCGTGCCGATCCGGCTCGCCAATGGATGCCTCGATCTCCGGAACCCGTATTCCGAGACGGCGCGGACAATCGAGAACGTTGATCTTCTGGTCTACGTCACCCCGCGTCAGGTGACGGACGACCTCGGGCCCGCCTTGGACGGGATCGAGGTCCAGCGGGTCGGCGACTGCCGCTCGCCGCGCAACCTGATGGCGGCGATCCACGGCGGACACGCGGTCGCGTTGGAACTTTAATCAAACAGCACCTTCCCTCATGAGGGAAGGTGCTTGATCGTTCGAGTGTATGTCTCAGAGCGCCTTCTTGGTAATCATGTCGGTCCAGGCGCCCACGGGCTTTTTGCTGATCACCGGGTCGGAGCCGCCCTTGAGCAGGGTGTCGACCGTGCGCTGGTAATCCTTCGGATCCAACGCGCCGTTCGAACCCGCCGTCAGCTTGGCGATTTCACCCATCATGCGCTTCTGATGCTTTGCGGTCTGCGCGCCGGTCGAGTCGTTCTCCAACACGATCTCGGCTGCCTCGTCCGGGTGCTCTTCGGCCCACTTCCAACCCTTCATCGAGGCCCGGACAAACCGCACCATCTTGTCGACGAACTTGGGATCGGACAGATTCTTCTCCAGCACGTAGAGACCGTCCTCAAGCGTCGCCACGCCCTGATCCTGGTACTTGAACACCACAAGGTCGGCCGGCGACAGGCCGGCGTCGATCACCTGCCAATACTCGTTGTAGGTCATGGTCGACACGCAGTCGGCCTGCTTCTGCAACAGCGGATCGACGTTGAAACCCTGCTTCAGCACGGTGACGCCATTCGCCCCGCCGTTGGTCGGAATGCCGAGCTGCGCCATCCAGGACAGGAACGGGTATTCGTTGCCGTAGAACCAGACGCCCAAGGTCTTACCCTTGAAGTCGGCCGGTGATTTGATCCCGGTGTCCTTGCGGCAGGTCAGCATCATGCCGGAGCTTTTGAACGGCTGCGCGATGTTGACCAGCGCCACCCCCTTCTCGCGACTGGCCAGCGCCGAGGGCATCCAGTCGATGATCACATCGGCACCGCCGCCGGCGATCACCTGCGGCGGTGCGATGTCCGGGCCGCCGGCCTTGATCTCGACGTCCAGATGCTCGTCCTTATAAAAATCCTTGTCCTTGGCCACGTAGTAGCCAGCGAACTGGGCCTGGGTCACCCACTTCAACTGCAAGGTCACTTTTTCGTCCGCCATCGCCTGCGAGGCGACGAGCCCCAGTGCCCCCGCGATCGCGCCTGCCATCAATCTACGCATGGTTCTGCTCCCTGTTTTAAGCGTCCGGCGGCTTACTGCCTCACCGACGGATGCCAGAAGGTGACCGCCCGCTCGATCAGCGCGACGATCCCAAAAAACGCGGACCCGGCCAACGCCGCCACCGCGATCTCCGCCCACACCATGTCGACGTTCATCCGGCCGACTTCGGTGGAGATTCGAAAGCCCATGCCGACGATGGGCGTGCCGAAGAATTCCGCCACGATCGCACCGATCAGCGCCAGGGTGGAATTGATCTTCAGCGCATTAAAGATGAACGGTGCCGCCGCCGGCAACCGCAGCTTCCACAGCGTCTGCCAGTAACCGGCGGCGTATGTGCGCATCAGATCCCGCTCCATGACGCTGCTCTGGCCAAGGCCGGCGATCGCGTTCACCAGCATCGGAAAAAACGTCATGATCACCACCACCGCCGCCTTGGACGGCCAGTCGAAGCCGAACCACATCACCATGATCGGGGCGACGCCGATCATGGGCAAGGCCGACACCAGATTGCCGACCGGCAGCAAGCCGCGTTGCAGGAACGGGCTGCGGTCGATGGCAATGGCGACGACCAAGGCCGATCCGGACCCAAGCGCATAGCCGATCAGCACCGCCTTAAGGAAGGTCTGCTGGAAATCCACCCACAGGATCGGCAGCGACGCCATGAACCGCTCGCCAATCATCGATGGCGGCGGCAACAGAACCGTCGGCACGTTCGACCCGCGGGTCACCAATTCCCACAAGATCAGGATCCAGACGCCGAAGATCAGCGGCACGATGAGCGATTGCGCGTTCCGTACCGCCGGGTGCAGCGGCCGCAACGCCGACAACCGCTCAACGAACAGCCAGGCGAACAGCCAGTCAGACGCAACGAAGCACCAATAGCCCGCCCCCGCCATCTCCAACGTGCGAAGCGCGGACAGCAGCCCCACGGCGCCGATGACCATCACAAGGCCATCGCCCCACGGGTCGACGGAGCGGCAGAACCGCAGCAACGATACCAAGGCGAACACGGCGAACAGGATTAGCACCGGCACGTCGCGGAGCGACGCGTCCACCCCCCCGACCGTGCCAACCGGCAACGCCAGGGCGATGGCGGCTAACAGACTGGCCATCAGAGCGAGGAAACGTTGCAATCGGGTCACGGCCGCGTCCCCATGCGTTTCAGCACCAGACGGTTGGCCAACCCGACCACACTCACAAGACAGGCGGCTAACAGGGCGGCGGCGAACAGCGCCGACCAGATCTGGATCGTCTGACCGTAGTAGGAGCCGGCCAGCAACCGCGCGCCCAACCCCGCAACCGCCCCGGTCGGCAACTCGCCAACAATGGCGCCGACCAAGCTGATCGCCACGGCGATCTTCATCGAGGCGAACAGATACGGCACCGCACTCGGCCAGCGCAGTTTCCAGAACACCTGCGCGGTCGACGCGCTGTAGGTGCGCATCAGATCGAGCTGAATCCGCTCGGACGAGCGCAGGCCCTTCACCATGCCGACAACGACCGGGAAGAAACTGAGATAGGTGGAGATCAACGCCTTCGGCAGCAGCCCCGATAAGCCGGCCGCGTTCAGCACCACGATGATCATCGGCGCGATCGCCAGGATCGGAATGGTCTGGCTGGCGATCACCCAAGGCATCACCGACTTATCCATCGCCCGGCTGTGCACAATGGACACCGCCAGCACGACCCCCAGCACCGTGCCGATGGCAAAGCCCAGCAGCGTCGCCGAGAGCGTGACCCAGGTATGATAGACAAGGCTGCGCTTGGAGGTGACGTTCTTCTCGACCGTGGTTTGCCAGATCTCCACCGCCACCTGATGCGGTGCCGGCAGCACCGGCCGATCCTGCGCCATGGTGTCCACCACCAACTGCCGTACCGTCCAGTCGGTGTTGTTGGCCCGTTGGTAGATGTCGAGCTGCCACGGCGCGTTCAGATAGACCACCGCCGCGTACCAGATCGCCACGATCACCGCGACGACGACCAGGATCGGGAACAGATTGTGCCGCGCGCGTTCCATCCCAATCAATCCTCGTAGGAGTGGCCGGCGCGCAGCCCTTCGCGTACCCGGTGGGCGATGTCGAGGAACTCCGGTGTCTCACGAATGTCCAACGGCCGCTCGCGCGGCAGGCTGCTTTCGATCACGTCGGTGACCCGGCCGGGGCGTGGCGACATGACGACGATGCGGGTCGAGAGATAGACCGCCTCGGGGATCGAGTGGGTGACGAAGGCGATCGTCTTGTTGGTCCGCGCCCACAGCTCCAGCAATTGTCCGTTCAGATGGTCGCGAACGATCTCGTCCAGTGCGCCGAACGGTTCATCCATCAGCAACAGATCGGCGTCGAACGCCAGAGCGCGGGCGATCGATGCCCGTTGCTGCATGCCGCCGGAAAGCTGCCAGGGAAAGCGCTTCTCGACGCCGGTCAGATTAACCAACTCCATGGTCCGCGCCACCCGCTCGGCCTGCTCGGCCTTGGAGAAGCCCATGATCTCCAGCGGCAACGCCACGTTCCGGGCGATCGTACGCCAGGGATACAGCGCCGCCGACTGAAACACATAGCCATAGGCCCGCGCCAACCGCGCCTCTTCCGGGGTGACGCCGTTGACCGTGATACTCCCGGCGGTCGGCCGTTCCAGATCGGCGATCACCCGCAGCAGCGTGGTCTTACCGCACCCGGACGGGCCGATGAACGACACGAAGTCGCCCTTGCCGACGGTCAGATTCACCTCGCTCAGCGCGTGAACCGGTCCATCGTTGGTCTCGAAGGTCAGACCCAGCCCGCGCGCCTCGATCACCGCATCCGCGCTCACCAGGTCCCCTTCCCCACCGACCGGCGAGCCCGTGACTGCGCCATCACACCCCCGCCGGCATGTTCGCCGGATCGCGGATCACCTTGCGCGGTGCCGTGATTTCCTTCCATTGGGACAGCGCCCGGTTCGGTGCCGGGTTCGGCGGCCGCTTGATGAACTCGCCATGACCGGGTCGGGCCTTGATCTCGGATTCCTCAACCGCCACCTCGCCCCTTGTTAGGGTAAAGCGGGGCAGGCCCGTGACCTCGATGCCCTCGAACACGTTGTAGTCGATGACCGACTGCTGGGCGCCGGCGGTGATGGTCTTTGACCGCGCCGGATCCCACACCACGATATCGGCGTCCGAGCCTTCCAAGATGGCACCCTTGCGCGGATACATGTTCAAAATCTTGGCGATGTTGGTCGAGGTCAAGGCGACGAACTCGTTCATCGTCAAACGGCCGGTGCTCACCCCCCGGGTCCACAGCACCGGCAATCGATCCTCCAGCCCACCGGTGCCGTTCGGAATCTTGGTGAAGTCGCCGAGACCATAGCGCTTCTGCTCGGTGGTAAAAGCGCAGTGGTCGGTGGCGACGACTTGCAGACTTCCCGCGGCTAGTCCGGCCCACAGGCTGTCCTGATGCAACTTGTTGCGGAACGGCGGCGACATCACCCGGCGGGCGGCGTGATCCCAATCGGGATGGGCGTACTCACTCTCGTCCAGGACCAGATGCTGGATCAGGGGCTCACCGAACACCCGCATGCCCTTCTGCCGGGCCCGGCGGATCGCTTCGTGCGCCTGTTCGCACGACACATGGACGATGTACAGCGGCACGCCCGCCATGTCGGCGATCATGATGGCGCGGTTGACCGCCTCACCCTCGACCTCGGGCGGACGGGAGTAGGCATGCGCCTCGGGACCGTCGTTGCCCTCGGCCATCAGTTTTGCCTGAAGTTGGGCAACCACGTCGCCGTTCTCGGCATGCACCAGCGGCATCGCTCCGAGATCGGCACAGCGCTGGAACGACGAGTACATCTCGTCGTCATCGACCATGAGAGCTCCCTTGTAGGCCATGAAATGCTTGAAGGTGGGGATGCCGCGATCGACCACCGTGGCCATTTCGTCGAACACCTGCTTGCCCCACCAGGTGATCGCCATGTGGAACGAGTAGTCGGCGCAGGCCTTGGACGACTTGTTGTCCCAGGCCAGCATCGCCTCCAACAGCGATTGCCCCGGGGCCGGCAAGCAAAAATCGACCACCATGGTGGTACCACCGGATAACCCGGCCCGTGTCCCGCTCTCGAAATCATCGGCGGAATAGGTGCCCATGAACGGCATTTCCATGTGGGTGTGCGGGTCGATCCCGCCCGGCATCACGTAACAGCCAGCGGCATCCAGCACTTCGTCGCCGGCCAGGTCCGAGCCGATGGCGGTGATCTTGCCGCCCTCGATCAACACGTCGGCCTTGTAGGTCCGATCGGCCGTGACGACCGTCCCGCCCTTGATGACTTTGCTCATGATGTTCTCCTCACCCGACGATTTCGGCGGTGTCGACGACCGCATGGAACAGCACATCGGCCCCGGCGCGCGCCCACTCTGGATATATTTCCTCGGCCTCGTTGTGCGACAGGCCGCCGACACACGGGCACATCACCATGGCGGTCGGTGCCACCCGGTTAATCCAGCACGCATCATGCCCGGCGCCGGAGACGATATTGCGGTGCGAATAACCCAGACGTCCGGCGGCGTTGCGCACGGTGGCGACACAGTCCGCATCGAACTCGACGGGATCGAAGCCGCCGACCTTCTCGATCTCGAGGCCGAGGCCGATCTCGTCGGTGATCTTCTTCGCGCCTTCTTTCAAACGGACCTCCATATCCTCGATCACCGCCTTGTCCGGCGAGCGGAAGTCGACCGTGAACACCGCCCTGCCGGGGATGATGTTGCGCGAGTTCGGATAGACGTCGCAGTGGCCGATGGCGCCCGCCGCGTTCGGCGCGTGACTCCAGGCGATCTCGTCAACTAACTGGGTGATCCGCGCCATGCCGAGCCCGGCGTTGATCCGCATCGGCATCGGGGTGGAACCGGTGTGGCTCTCGCGACCGGTCAAGGTGATCTGCTGCCAGCTCAAGCCCTGGCCGTGGGCGACCACGCCGATATCGATGTTCTCGGCCTCCAGGATCGGTCCCTGTTCGATGTGCAGCTCGAAGAACGCATGCATCTTGCGGGCACCGACCGCCTCGTCGCCAGCCCAGCCGATACGCTTCAGCTCGTCACCGACCGTCTTGCCCCCGGCATCCTTGGCCGCATAGATCTCCTCAAGCGAGAGCACACCGGCGAACACACCCGACGCCATCATCGCCGGAGCGAAGCGGGTTCCCTCCTCGTTGGTCCAATTGACGACGACGATGGGGTGCTTGGTCTTGGTGTTGGTTTCGTTGAGGGTGCGGACGATCTCCAACCCCGCCAACACCCCGAGTACACCGTCGTACTTGCCGCCGGTCGGCTGGGTGTCGAGGTGACTGCCGACATAGACCGGCAAGGCGTCGGGATCGGTGCCCTCGCGCCGGAAGAACATGGTGCCCATCTTGTCGACACCCATCGTCAGCCCCTCGGCCTCGCACCAAGACTGGAACAACGTCCGCCCTTCGGCATCTTCATCGGTCAAGGTCTGTCGGTTGTTGCCGCCGGCGATTCCCGGGCCGATCTTGGCCATCTCCATCAGGCTGTCCCACAGCCGATCGCCGTTGATCCTGAGATTGTTCGCTGTTGCCATCAAGCCTTCCCCTCTGCTCTATCGCGTTGGCGACCAACCGATCTAAACCCGGCGTATCTCCCTCGCCGGCTTTCAGTTACCCCGGCGTCTCGCCGTTTGCGCCTTGATCACGCACGCCGCTTCCGGCTGTAATCCGGACGAGACCTTGACCAAATGGTCAAATCTCACGCTATCAGCCTCGGCACCATGGTCAAGATCAATGATTCAGCAAATCGCGCCTATTTTTTGTGCTAAAGCATCTGAAATACTTATGGAATTCACGTAATGGCCCGCGCCGCCGAAACACGCCGACGCACCCGCATTCAGATCGAGAAAGAAAAGGATATCCTGGAGGCGGCGCTTGGCTTGTTCTCCTCAAAAGGATTTCCCGGCACCACGCTGGATGAGATCGCCGCTGCCGCCGGCATGTCGAAGCCCAATCTGATCTACTATTTTCAGCGCAAGGAGGACGTCTATCAGGCCGTCCTCAACCACACGCTCGAAGATTGGCTGGAGCCGCTGAAGGCGCTCGACCCGGCGGGTGAGCCGCTGGCGGAGATTAACGCCTATCTGCACCGGAAACTCGCGCTGTCCCGCAGCCGGCCGGTGGAATCACGGCTGTTCGCCAACGAAATCCTCCAAGGCGCGCCGCAGATCGGCCCGATCCTCAGCGGACCATTGCGCGACTTGGTCGCCGCCAAGGTGAAGGTCATCCAGGGGTGGATCGACACCGGACGGCTTGTGCCGCACAACCCCTACCACTTGATCTTCTCGATCTGGGCAACCACCCAGCATTACGCCGATTTCGACGTCCAGGTACGCGCGGTGATGGGGGAGATGGTGGACGAAGACACCCGCTTCGCCGATGCTGAAGCGTTTTTGGAGCGGGTATTCCTGCGCGGGTTGATGCCGGACTGAGAATCCAAACTGCGCATCGCTAGGCATATCGTTAGGCATCCTGGGCGAAAATAAGGATGATCAGCGCCAGAACCGTGGCCGCGACACCGACCAGAACCGGAACCGCCACCCAACCATGACCAGCCAGCCCTTCCAGAACGATCACCAGGCTTGGTATCAGATAGCCGTAGGCCATGACCTTGGCCGCCGGCAGCCGCAACGCCGCGAAGCGCATCAGGAAGAACGTCCCGGCCGAGGCAAACACCGCCAGATAGCTGACGGTGATCCAGACGATCGGCGGCAATGACGGCCAGTCAGTAACCAACAACGTAGGTGCGGCATAGGTGCCGGTCACGATCAGCCCGCCGAGCAACGTCCAGAAGGTGAAAACCTGTCCCGACTCGCCGCGATTAAAAAGGCGGACCATCGGGATGTAGAGCGCGTGCGCCGCGCACCCGAGCAGAAAGATCAACTCGCCCAGCCCGAGATCGAAGGCGAGCAAAGCGTCGAGATCGGCACGAAAGATCACCCAAACGGCGCCCGCCGCCGCCAGCAACAGGCTCGTCACGACCAACGGGGACGCCCGCTGTCCCAGGATCACCCGGCCAAAGATCGCCACCATCAGCGGCGTCATGGTGAACACCGCCCCCAGGCTGATCGGGTCGGTCAACCGCAGGGCCTCGAACATCAGCACGAAGTACAGACCCAGCAGGCCACCCAGGATCAGGAACCGCCAGGGTGCGGCCACCAGAACACGCTCGCCCCGCCGCAGCACCACGAGCACCGTGCCCATAGCCGCGACCGCAATAGCAAACCGTATGGCGGTCAGGGCCCCCGGGTCGATGTGCGGCGCGGTCTCGCCACCCAGGCTGAACGACCCGCTGATCAGGGTCGCGAACAGCAGCATCGCGGCGTGCCCCTTCAGCGCCTCCCGGCGGTCGGCCGTCACTCCCGGAGTCCTGGCGGCTCGCGCCCTACTCCGCCGCCACCTTGGCCGGGTTGTTCGGATGCGTGGTCCAGTTGCCGTACTCGGCCGCGACCACCTTGCCGGTGCGGGTGTCGACGGCACCAGCCGCCAGGGGTTCCATGGTGATGCAGCCTTCGACTGGGCAGACATTGACGCACAGATTGCAGGCCACGCACTCCGCGTCGATCACCTCGAAATGCCGCTTGCCGTCCTTGGTGCTGGCGATCGCCTGGTGCGAGGTGTCCTCGCACACAACATAGCAGCGGCCGCACTGGATACACATATCCTGATTGATCCGCGCCTTGGTGACGTAGTTCAGGTTCAGGTACTGCCAGTCGGTGACGTTCGGCGTGGCGAGTCCGATGAACTGATCAAGACGCTCATAGCCTTTCGAATCCATCCAGTTTTTCAGGCCCTCGATCATCTCGGTGACGATCTTGAAGCCATAGGTCATGGCGGCGGTGCAAACCTGCACGTTGCCCGCGCCCAGAGCCATGAACTCCGCCGCGTCACGCCAGGTGGTGATGCCGCCGATACCGGAAATCGGCAACCCGGCCATCTCGGCGTCGCGGGCGATATCGGCGACCATGTTGAGGGCAATCGGCTTAACGGCTGGGCCGCAATAACCGCCATGGCTGCCCTTGCCGTCGATCGTCGGCTCCGGCGCCATGACGTCCAGATCGACGGCGGTGATCGAGCTGACGGTGTTGATCAGCGACACCGCGTCGCCGCCGCCCGCCATGGCCGCGCGCGCCGGGTAGCGGATGTCGGTGATGTTCGGCGTCAGCTTCACGATCACCGGCATGCGGGTGTTCTGCTTGGCCCAGCGGGTCACCATCTCGATGTACTCGGGAACTTGGCCGACGGCCGCGCCCATGCCGCGCTCCGACATACCGTGCGGGCAGCCGAAATTCAGCTCCACGCCGTCGGCCTCGGTATCCTCGACCCGCTTCAGGATATCGGCCCAGCACACCTCCTCGCACGGCACCATTAGCGAGACCACCATCGCCCGGTCCGGCCAGTCGCGCTTGACCCGCTTGATCTCGTCGAGATTGGTTTGCAGCGGCCGGTCGGTGATCAGCTCGATGTTGTTGAGCCCGAGCAGCCGGCGATCCGCGCCCCAGATCGCGCCGTAGCGCGGACCATTGACGTTGACGATATGCGGGTCGAGCCCGAGGGTCTTCCACACCACCCCGCCCCAACCGGCCTTGAAGGCGCGCACCACGTTGTATTCCTTATCGGTCGGCGGCGCCGAGGCCAGCCAGAACGGATTGGGTGACTTGATCCCGGCAAAGTCGTTTCGGATATCCGCCATGATCGTTCCTCCCGTCTTCAGGCCGTAAGAGCCCGATGCATTGCCTCGGCCGCGTCGCGGCCCTGGGCCACGGCGGTCACCGTGAGATCATCACCCCGGCTCACGCAATCGCCGCCGGCCCATACACCGTCGAGGCTTGTCCGGTAGTCATCGTCGACCTGAATCCGACCGCCGTCGAGCGCGATATCCAGGCCGCCCGGCTCCAGCGTCTGGCCGATCGCCGCGAACGCCATATCGGCCTCGACGACGAAGGTTTCGCCCGTCCCTTCCAGGCCGCCGGCACCTTGGCGGGTATATTCGAACTCGACGCCCCGCCGCGCGCCGTCGTCGATCACCCGGACCGGCCGCGCCCAATGTTTGATCTTCACGCCTTTGGTCTGCGCCAAATCCTGCTCGTAGAGCGACGCGTTCATGTCCTGCTGCCCCCGGCGATAGACGATGGTCACATCCTCGGCCCCCAAGAGTTTCGATTGCACCGCCGCGTCGACCGCCGTCATGCCGCCGCCGATCACCACCACCCGGCGGCCGATCGCCAACGATGACAGATCCTTGGTATCCCGCAGCTCGGCGATGAAGTCGACCGCGTCCGACACGGCCAATTCCTCACCTTCGATCTTGAGCCCGTTGACCCCGCCCAATCCCATGCCGAGGAACACCGCGTCGAAATCCCGCCGCAAACCATCGAGGGTGATCTCACGGCCCAACGCCTTACCAAGCTCCAGCGTAATCCCGCCAATCGACAGGATGTAGTCGGCTTCCGCCTGGGCGAAGTCGCCGACCGTCTTGTAGGCGGCGATGCCGTACTCGTTCAGCCCGCCGGGCTTGGGCTTGGCGTCATAGAGAACAACATCGTGGCCATGCAGCGCCAAGCGATGGGCGCAGGCCAAGCCCGCCGGACCGGCGCCGACCACCGCCGCCCGCTTGCCGGTGGGTGTCGCCCGCGTGTAGGGCTGGGTGCCGGCGGCCATCTGGTGATCGGTGGCGAACCGCTGCAACCGGCCGATCTCCACCGGTTTGCCCTCGGCCATCTCGCGCACGCAAGCCTGCTCGCACAGGGTCTCGGTCGGGCAGACCCGGGCGCACATGCCGCCGAGGATGTTCTGATCGAAGATCGTCTTGGCCGAACCCGCCGTGTTGCCGGTGGCGATCTGGCGGATGAACATCGGAATGTCGATGCTGGTCGGGCACGCCGTCACGCAGGGCGCGTCGTAACAGAAATAACAGCGATCCGCCGCCACCAGCGCCTCATGCCCCGACAGCGGCGGGTGTAGATCGGCGAAATTCGCCTCGTACTCGGCGGACGGCAAACGCCCCGCTTGGATGTCCGCTCCGTCAAACCCGCGCGCCATGGCACCCTCCCCGTGGCTGTCAGAAGTGAATGGTGCCAAGCGGAGGAATTTTTATCAACTGGTCAAATTAACTGAGAGAATCTTGTAGCTGCTCATACCTCAGAGCCGGATTTAAAAGTAGTTGAGCGATATCATCAGGTTGTGATTCACCGTCTTTGTCGAGAAGATTGGAGGATCGGATGCCCTGGGACGATACCGCTCGGAAGCAGCATAGCCGCGCCGGCGGCGGATACCCAAGTGATTTGACGGACCGTGAATGGTCTTTGATCGGGTCGCTCTTGCCCCTGTAGGGTTGTACGATTCAGCGAGACACCTTTGATAATCTCCTTTTTGGAGAGGGAGGGTGTAATCAATGAAAGACGATCAGCGGGAGATCCGTCGCAAGCTGCGTGTTCTTGAGCACGTGGAATTGTCCGGAGATGTGAGCAAGACCTGCCGGTACTTTGGGATCGGGCGAGGCGCGGCCACGCTGGAAGATATCCGACGCACCCTCGAGCAGCGCCTTCTTCCACTGATGGATCATCGTCGGGTGAACACCGAACCGGCTCGCCAGCTCGGAAACAGTCTGCTCGCCCTTCAGCGCCTCCAGCGCCACCCGGGCCTTGAACTCGGGCTTGTGAACCTTGCGTTTCGTCATCGCCAATCTCCTCCGTCGAAGATCAGCAGACATCAAAAATATAGCTTACGTCACTGTCCGGTTTCCGGGGGAGGACCTCAATTCTCGGGCCCTGCGGCAAACCGGCGTACTCGAACTCATCATCCTCAAGCTCGTCGCCTGTTGGGATCGGCGCCTCGACACTGTCACGAAACTCCCAACTGAACCGCCACGGCTTGTCCGTCGCCGCCCTCCCCATAATCCTCCGGCAAGCGGCCGAAGCTTCGCCAATACAGGCCCTCCAGCAGATAGCAGAGTTCCGCGGGACGAGCGGGCTTCAGGAACACTTACTCCGTCATTCCGAAGATCATACCGCGTCGGCGCGGGATGCCGCACAGCCGAGTCATGCCTACTGCAGGGCACGAAATCTGCTCCCGCGCTTACTATGTGCTTACTAGTCCTAATCGGCCAGCAAGCTTGAACCATCTAAGCTATTGAAATCAGTGGTGGGCACGGTTGGGATTGAACCAACGACCCCTACGATGTCAACGTAGTGCTCTCCCGCTGAGCTACGCGCCCACTGATGATCAAACTGGCCGGCGGCACGATCGGGACCCTCCGTGCCGCGAGGACGCCCCTCATAATCCGCCGGGTGGCGCATTGCAAGCCTCCCCGCGCGACCAAGGCGGCCGATGACAGATCGCGCGGTTTGTTCTAGATGAAGGGGATGACCGAAGCATTCGATTGCGGCGCCGACCTGCCCATGAGCCATTCGCGCCGTCGAGACGGCGACGGTGTCGCGAGCGCCGTTAACGCCCCCGCAGCCGTTAACGCCCCTGCTCCGGTCGAAATCATCCGGCCGCCGCGCCAAACCCTGCCGATCGTGGTCTCCTCGCCGCACAGCGGTCGGGCCTATCCCGACGATTTGTTGAACGCGACCGGGCTCGATTTCGCCACGTTGCGGTCCAGCGAGGACAGCTTCGTTGACGAGTTGTTCGCCGCCGCGCCCGAACTCGGTGCGGTGATGCTCAGCGCCACCTTCCCGCGGGTTTATGTCGACGCCAACCGCGAGCCGTTCGAGCTTGATCCGGCGATGTTCGTGGATGAACTGCCCGACTACGTCACCACCCAGAACACCCGGATCGCCGCCGGCCTGGGCACTATCGCCCGGGTGGTCGCCAACGCGGCACCGGTTTACGCCAGCAAGCTGCGGTTCGACGACGCCGTGCGGCGGATCGACGGTTGCTGGCGCCCCTACCACGCCGCTCTGGCGGCGGTGATCGAGGAGACCCGCGAGCGGTTCGGCTATTGCCTGCTGATCGATGCCCATTCGATGCCGTCCAATGTCCACATCACCGGTCAGGATGGCCGCAGCCAGCCGGTCGCCGACATGGTTCTGGGCGATTGCCACGGCACCAGTTGCGTGCCGGCGCTGATCGATCGGGCCGAGCGCATCGTCGGCAGACTGGGCTATCGGGTGCGGCGCAATCTGCCGTACGCCGGCGGCTACGTAACCCGGCATTATGGTCGTCCCGAGCACGGCGTCCACGCCCTGCAAATCGAGGTTAAGCGCGGGCTTTATATGAATGAACGCCGGCTCGAACGCACCGGCGGCCTGGCTCGGGTGGCGGCCGACATGCGGCGGCTGGTTGCCGCGCTCGCCACCTTCGACCCCCGCCGGCCACTTGGCGACGCTGATTGAGGCACCCTCAACCCTGATTCTGGCACGCTGGTTGCTTATCTCCTGGCAACGGAGGTGACCCATGTCTCAAGGTACCTGGCTTCGGATTCTGCTCGCGCTCGCGGTAACCGCGATCGGGCTGGCACTTGGCGGCGCCATCGCTCTGGCGGGGACGCAGCAGAGCGCCGCGCCGCGAGGTGAAACACCGCCTACCCTGGAGAATCACCTTACATGCATCACAGCGACCCGCGGGGCGGAACGCCGTTACCAGTTGGCGCCGCACCTGCTGGGAGCGGTATCGCTAACCGAAACCGGCCGCTGGAGCGTCGATCACCGGGCAAGCCTTGCCTGGCCGTGGACCGTCATGGCCGAGGGCAAGGGGCGGTATCTGCCGAGCAAGAACGTCGCCATTGCCGAGGTCAAACGGCTTCAGGCACGAGGTATTGAAAACATCGACGTCGGCTGCCTGCAGATCAACCTGCGCTACCACGCCGACGCCTTCGACGATCTGGACGCCGCATTCGATCCGGCAACCAACGCCGACTACGCCGCCGCCTTCCTGGCTGAGCTCAAGGGCAACGGCGGCGCTTGGAAAGACGCCGTCGCGCTTTATCACTCGCGCGACGAGGCGCGCGGGAGCGCCTATCGCCAAAAAGTGTTCGACATCTGGTATGGCCAGCGCCGCCATCTGCTCGCCAGCGCCGAGGGCGAGGTGCTGTCACGGGCCACGGCGGTGACGCACGCGGCGTTGGCGCATACCCACGAAGCCCACGCGGCGCGAAACCGCGTGATCGAAGCCGCTCGTCAGGCCAATCGCGTGTTTCTGGCGCAACAACGCGCTCTGATCGAGGCCCGCGAGCGTGCCGCCTTCGAGGCCAGGAAAGCCAAGGTCCTGGCCGATTGGGCGGAATTGAAACGCCAACGCGCCAGCCGCAAGGCCGGCAAGAGCTGACGCCAGCCATAGCCGAAAACAACCCATACCACCCAAGTCGGCCTTGCATTTCCCTTGGGCATCGGCAAGCCTCCGCGCCCATGACACAGCCGCTCATCAGCGACGCCTACCGCGCCCAACAAACCGCCCTGCATGCCGATAACGCAGGCTATGGCTCGGCGTCGGTATCGATGGCGCCGCTGGTGGCGCGCGTCGCTCGGCTGACCCGCGCCGACGCTATCCTGGATTACGGCGCCGGTAAGCAGCGCCTCGCCGTGGAGTTGGCCAAACATATCGACGATCCGATGCCCATCCGAGCCTACGATCCCGCCGTGCCCGAGATCGCCAGCCCACCGGAGCCAGCGGATATGGTGGCGTGTATCGACGTTCTGGAGCATATCGAGCCGGATTATCTGGACGCCGTGATCGACGACTTGGCCCGGGTGACCCGGAAAAATCTGATTGCCTCGATCGCTTCCGGACCAGCTATTAAGACGCTATCAGACGGCCGTAACGCTCACCTGATCCAACAACCGGCTGAATGGTGGCTGCCACAACTCTGGCGCCGCTTCACTGTGCTCGACTTCAGCCATCTGCCCCATGACCGATTTTGGCTGCGGGCAATCGTTAAGCGAGGGGAATGACCTTCGCTGGCGTCGAACAAAGCCGGTTTGCTGCCTTCCCCTATGCCCTAAGCGCCTCGTTTTCTGGATCGTACGGGCTTTCCGGGACGATCCGGGCGGGGCGCAGCTCGCCCATCAGCCGCACCTGGCATTCCCGGCCGATCTCGGCGAACTCGGTCTTCACATAACCCAGCATCAGTGATTTGCCGACAAAATGGCCGTAGCCGCCGGCGGTGCCGCGGCCGACCACCTCGCCGTCCATGAACACCGGCTCGTTGCCGAAGCTGTCGGCGTCGCCGGCGTCGATCTCGATGGTGCAGTAGGTGTTCGGCACCCCCTCGGCCTGTTGCCGGGTCAGGGCGTCACGGCCGACGAACTCACCCTTGTTCAGCCGGACGAACCGAGCCAACCCGGCCTCCAGCGCCGAGTTCTCGGCGTTCAGATCGGTTCCCCACAGCCGATAGCTCTTCTCCAGTCGCATGCTGTCCATTGCCCGCATGCCGACCAAGCCGATATCGAACTCCTTTCCGGCCGCCATGATCGCGTCATACAGATGCGCCTGATACTCGATCGGGTGATGCAACTCCCAGCCGAGCGAGCCGACGAAATTCACCCGCAGCGCCCGGACGGTCGGGCACCAGCCGATCGGGATGTCGCGCGCGGTGAGCCATTTGAACGCCTCGTTCGAGACGTCGGCGTCGGCCAGCTTCTCCAGCACCTTGCGCGAGTCGGGTCCGGCCAACACCAGCACGCCGTATTGCGTTGTCAGGTCGCTGAGGAACACCGAGCCGTCACGCGGCAACTGTTTTTGCAGGAAATCCCAATCGTAGTCGTGCCCCGCCCCCGGTCCGACGAGATAGAAATTCTCGCCATACAGCCCGTCCGGCATGCGGGTGATGGTGAATTCCGAGCGGATCGAGCCCGAGGGATTGAGCGCATGGCTCAGGCTCATGCGGCCGACCGATTTCGGAATGGCGTTGGCCACCATGCGATCCAGCCAAGCCCGCGCGCCCGGTCCCTGCACCTCGTACTTGGCGAAGGACGACAGCTCCAGCAGGCCGACCCGCTCACGCATGGCGCGGACCTCGTTGCCGACCGGCGCGAACCAGTTCGAGCGGCGGAACGAATAGACATCCTTGCGCTCGACCCCGGCCGGCGCGAACCAGTTTGGCCGCTCCCAGCCGAACCGCGTGCCCCATACCGCGCCGGCGCGATCCAGGCGCTCGTGGATCGGCACGGTCTTGGCCGGGCGCCCCGCGTGCCGCTCCTCCATCGGGAAATGGTTGATGAAGACGTGCTCGTAGGCTTCCTCGTTCTTGATCCTGGCGAAGTTCTTCGAGACCACGCCAAAGCGGCGGGGATCGACCCCGATCATGTCCACCGTCGGCTCGCCGTCGACGATCCAGTTGGCGAGCTGCCAGCCCGCTCCGCCGGCCGCCGTGACGCCGAAGCTGTGGCCCTCGGACAGCCAGAAATTCGGCAGGCCAAACGCCGGGCCGACCATCGGGTTGCCGTCCGGTGTGTAGGAAATCGGGCCGTTGACGATGTCCTTGATGCCGGCGTTCTCGAACGATGGCACCCGGTTCATGCAGCCCTCGACGTGCGGCATCAGCCGCTCCAATTCACCGGGGAACAGATCCTTCTCGAAGGTCGAGGGCACACCGTTCACGAAACAGGCCGGGGCGTGCTTCTCATACGGGCCGAGGATCCAACCCATGCGCTCCTCGCGCAGATAGTATTGGCAGTCGCTTTCGCGCAGCACCGGCAACTCGGCATGGCCGGCGTCGCGGTATTCCTTCAGCACCGGATCGACATCGGTGACGATGTACTGGTGCTCGACCGGGATCGCCGGGATCTGCAGGCCGACCATCAGAGCGGTCTGGCGGGCGTAATTGCCGGTGGCGCAGACCACGTGCTCGCAGCGGATATCGCCCTTGTCGGTTTTGACGATCCACTCGCCGTCGGCGCGCTCGATGCCGGTGACCTGGGTCTGCTGGTGAATGGTGCCGCCATGGGTGCGGGCGCCCTTGGCCATCGCCATGGTCACGTCGACCGGGGCGATGTGACCGTCGGTCGGATGCCACAGCGCGCCGACCAGACCGTCCGGGTTGATCAGCGGCCACAGCTTCTTGATCTCGTCGACGCCGATCAAGTGGCACTCGACGCCGATGGTCTCGGCGGTGCATTGGTAGTTGCGGTACTCGTCCATCCGGTCGTTGCTGTTGGCGAGTCGCAGATTGCCGTTGTTGTGGAGGCCGACCGCCTGTCCGGTCTCGGCTTCCAGCGTCTTGTACAGCTCGACCGAGTACTGATGGAGCTGACCCACCGAATAGCTCATGTTGAACAACGGCAACAGCCCGGCGGCGTGCCAGGTCGAGCCGGCGGTCAGCTCGGTACGCTCCAGCAGCAGCACGTCCGACCAGCCCTTCTTGGCCAGATGATACAAGGTGCTGACCCCGACGACGCCGCCGCCGATCACCACCACCCGCGCCGTGTTCTGCATGCCAACCTCCTCAATACTCGAAGCGTCTCCTGCCCCGGTGTGCCTGCCCGGTGCGCGGCGATCACAGAGTGCCGTTTTACCCGGTCTTCCCGCGCGCACAGGCGACGCCCACATGTCGCTTTCGGCGCAAACGTATGGCTCGATCGGGTCATAGTAAGGCAGGCACCATTCTGAGGGGGTGTCATAGGCGATACCAGGACACGGCCTGCCCCTCGGGTTTACAGGGCCTTCCGGTTTCGTTTAGGCTCCGGGAAAATGCGTTGCATAAAATTGCAACTAACCAAAGGCGGCCAGTGTCAGGGAGCACGGAGCCGCCAGCACGAGGGGTGCACGAGGGCATGGCGGAAAGCGGGACGCCGTTCGTTCAGTTCAAAGAGGTCCAGAAAACATATGACGGCGAAATCCTTGTCGTCAAAGACCTTAATCTCGACATCCAAGCCGGTGAATTCGTCACGATGCTGGGTCCGTCCGGGTCCGGCAAAACGACGTGTTTAATGATGTTGGCGGGGTTTGAAACGCCGACCGAGGGCAAGATCATGCTCGGCGGCGATGAGTTGAACAATGTACCGCCGCACAAGCGCGGGATCGGCATGGTGTTCCAGAACTACGCGCTGTTTCCACACATGACCGTGGCGGAAAACCTGGCCTTCCCGCTGGAAGTGCGGAAGATGTCGAAATCCGATACCGAGGCAAAGGTCAACCGCGCCCTCGACATGGTTGAGCTGGGCGCGTTCGGCGGCCGGCGGCCGGGCCAACTGTCCGGCGGACAGGCGCAGCGCGTGGCGCTGGCCCGGGCTCTGGTGTTCGAGCCCGATCTCGTGCTGATGGACGAGCCGCTGGGCGCGCTCGACAAGCAGTTGCGCGAGCACATGCAGATTGAACTCAAAGCGCTGCATCGCCGTCTGGGCGTGACCTTTGTCTATGTCACCCACGACCAGACCGAGGCGCTGACCATGTCCGACCGCGTGGCCGTGTTCAACGACGGCGCGATCCAGCAGATCGACGTGGTGGGCAAGCTGTATGAAAGCCCGTCCAACCGTTTTGTCGCCGGCTTTGTAGGCGACAGCACGGTACTGCAGGCCGAGGTGACCCGGCTGGACGGCGCGCAGTGCGAGGTTCGCCTGCCCAGCGGCGTGGTGCTGCGCGGCCTGAATGTCAATGCCTGCGGCGTTGGCGACATGGTGCAGTGCGGCACCCGGCCCGAGCGGCTAAAGATTGCCGACGCCGCCGGCGCCAACACCTTTCAGAGCCAGGTGCTCGACGTGATCTATTTTGGCGACCACCTGCGCCTGCGCTGCGAAATGCCCGGCCAGCCAGACGCCACCATCAAGATGCCGCTGGGCCATGACCAGTTGCCCGAAGCCGGCCAGACGATCCACGTCCACGCGCCGGTCGAACACCTGCGCATTTACCGCTAAGCGCCGCTTTTTCGCCATATCCTTTTCCCCCACCCTTTCCGTTTCTCCAACCTCCTATAAAAGGACTTTCCCATGAAGCTCAAGCCCCTGATCATTGCCCTCGCCGCTGGTGTCTGCCTGCCGGTGCTGGCCCAAAGCCAGCTGACCGTGGTCAACTTTGGCGGCGCCAACGGTGCCGCGCAGAAAAAAGCCTATTTCGAGCCTTTCGAGAAATCGGGCGCCGGCAAGATCCTGCCGGTCGAATACAACGGCGAGCAGGCCAAGATCAAGGCCATGGTCGAAGCCAAGAAAGTCACATGGGACGTGGTCGAGGTCGAAAGCCCTGACGTCAACCGCGGCTGCGACGAAGGCCTGTTTGAAAAGATCGACTGGTCCAAGGTCGGCAGCAAGGCCGACTTCCAGCCCGCAGCCGTGCATGAATGCGGCGTCGG
>JABMNR010000235.1 GCA_013203465.1 Alphaproteobacteria bacterium | reverse complement strand
GTATCGCTCGTGCGCCTGAGCGCCGTATTTTCTATATTGATGTAGGCAATCTACCTAAAATCAAAGCAGAACAATATCTCCGTGAGATGATGACCAAACATAAGAACCGACTCGTATATGATGCCACGACGGGCGAAATTCGTGATGACCGCAAACATATGACTATGCTCGAAGACTTCTGGCTACCTCGCCGTGAAGGCGGTAAAAGTACAGAAATTACTACTTTACCGGGTGGTCAAACTCTTGGTGAGATGGACGATGTTCTTTACTTTCAAAAAGCATTGTTTAGATCATTGAACGTTCCAACATCACGCATGGAATCAGAAACAGGTTTCTCTCTCGGCAGAGCGTCTGAGATTTCTCGTGATGAGTTGAAGTTCAATAAGTTTATTGGCCGCCTTCGCGCTAGATTCTCTATTCTGTTTGATGAAATCCTAGAGAAACAACTTGTTCTCAAGAATGTTATGACCATT
Organism: Alphaproteobacteria bacterium; assembly: GCA_013203465.1. GTDB lineage: Bacteria > Pseudomonadota > Alphaproteobacteria > Thalassobaculales > Thalassobaculaceae > JABMNR01. The sequence goes on along the minus strand of JABMNR010000235.1, from coordinate 736 downwards.
GAAGAGTGGCAAGAGATCAAGAATAGAATTCGCTATGACTTCCAACAAGACAACCACTTCACAGAACTCAAAGACTCTGAAATTCTGAGAGAAAGACTACAATCTCTCGACTCTATTCAGAACTATGTTGGTGAATACTACTCAAAAGAGTGGATCCGTAAAAACATTCTAAGGATGTCTGACGAAGACATTGAAGAAATGGAAGAACAGATTGCACAAGAAAAAGAAGACGCGCCTGAAGACGAGAAGGACATGGAGCAAAATGCTCCGCCAGTGCCGCAGCCCGTAACTATTGTAGAACCTCCTAAGCCAGAAGAGCCAAAAGAGGAAAAGCCTAAAAAAGATCAAGAACTATAATATTATATAAATATTTGAAAGGATAACAACATGGACAATTTGAACATTGCAGATATCATTAAAAGCGCTTTCGACGGTAAACCCGCTGATGTAGCCACTGCTTTTAATAGTGCCATCCAAAGCAAAATGGCAGATGCGATTGAATTGAAGAGACAAGAGATTTCGCAGAATATGTATGGCGACACCGACGAAAGTGAAGACGGGAATCTAGATGATGATGTCGAAGTTGACGCCGACGAAGACGACACAGATTTAGATAACTTGGATGTAGAGGACCAACCAGATGAAGACGTATAAAGATATCATCAGCGAAGTCGCCGAGCCGAAGGGCGAAGACGAAAAACGTTTTAAATCAAAACATATAATTCAAAAAATTGAT
>JABMNR010000120.1 GCA_013203465.1 Alphaproteobacteria bacterium | reverse complement strand
TCCATCTTAGCCCGCTCAAAATACCCTTATCACGTTGAATTTATATAGTAACCCTGGTTGGTCACCGCCAAATGGATTGCTCATCGGGGAGATGCGGGGCCATTTCTGTCTTGGACACTGACGCCGGGCGCGGGTGGTTCAGGCGGCGGCTTCAACGGCGGCGGCGGTGTGGACGTAGATAGCGACGCGGTTGTCGCGACCGATGGCGCGGGCGCCACGGGTAGCGGTGGTGGTGGTTATGGCGCTGGTGGTGGTGGGTCCGTAAATACAAATACCGGCGTTGGTGGTGCCGGGGCGGCAGGTCTCGTGTTGGTGGAAGGACCGATCATGACGACAGTGTCATGAAGAAATTCTTACTGAGAAATGAATCCGGGGTCAATCGGACTAAAATCCACTTGCGGATATTCTAAGTAAAACGTCCGAACATATCGCTTTTGATCGTCAGTGAACCGCTCATCTCCACGACCCGAGCGCCCGACGTTAAAGCGACTGCTGCGAGACGATTGGCTGGATGCCGATGGCTCAGCCTTCTTCACTGCGTTAGCGATCAACTCCAAACTCATTGAATAGCCAAGCCACTCCATACACTCTCGTACGGTAGCTTCCGGGTTGGTTATGATGTCGGTGTATTGGATAAACTTAACAGGTATATCATGCGCCGCCTGCATCCAGCTCGCGAAAAAATCGACATAAAACGAGGCCATGCGCCCAATAGCGATGTCCAGGGCAACGTTCGGGGCTAAACCTCGATGATGTGATTGAGCATAGTGCCTATCTTGACTGTGCTCAGAGTAACTGACTAATGCATCAAATACATTTCGTAAAATAACTATCGGTCGTTTGCCAAAGAGTATGAGAGCAGAACGCGTTCTTACACTTGCATCCAGGTGAGAATGGATTACTTCGCCATGTCGCAGCGCCCGTAGTAGCTCAAGAAAATCGAACGCCACACCGACCCTGTCGTTCGCAGAATGCGCGGAAATCATAACCCCATCCACTAGATTAGCAAGGATTGTGCAGAAATAGGATGAGCCAGATTTCGGCATCGCTGCTGTAACAATCGTTAGACGTGTCTTCTCAAGTTCAATTGGTCGCAACATCCAAGTAAGACTTGCAAGACATTTATCTGAAGATAAGCGTCCAGAACGTACAATTGTCCGTTCAAGTGCGACTTCCATTCTGGCGGAACGAATTTTTCTTGATTGCAGTGCCAGAAGAAAAAATAAAATATATTTAGAGTGTCCAAAGAAACGAGATTCGTAGAGTGCTTGCAGTTCGGCTCTGTCTAGTCCTTGGGAAAGTGCCGCGAATGCGCGTAAATTTGCCCACACCGTCCAATGCTTGGCGCTTTTGGCGGCATTAGCGGCGAGGTGATAAGCGGTGGGGTTCGACGGGTCGAGTAGCGGCGCGTGCCGCGTCTGGGAAAAGTGGCTGGCGCCAATATCGGTGGTTGGTGTTTGTGTGGTCATCGTGCCATCAGGTTGTGCTAGCGAACAGTGAGCGTACTCGAAACCAAACACATCTACGAGCGTGCCAGACTTGATTGCAATACCACACAGACCTGATCACGCCTGATCCCATCTTCTCCCTGACTTTTCGGCCACGGAGCATCCCATGAAGGATTTCACCCTGCCACCGGTGGGCGGGCGGGCCGACGCGCGTCCGCAGGCCGAACGCGGCTTGATCGGCTACCGGCTCGGTGAGCTGGAGCGCCGGGTTGGGCGGCTCGAAGCGTTCGTGCTCGGTATGTTGTGCACCATCGCGCTGTCTGTTTTGGGCGGCCTGATCGCGGTGATCGGGTTGCCGCCGGTCGGCTGATGATCGGTTGCGGCGTACCAGTCCCACCGCGCCTTCACCCCCACCCCAAGCTCTTTCGAACCAGGAGACCTGTCATGAACGCGACCCGCTGGGCCGTGGCGCTGATCTGTGCGCTTGCGGCCTTCTTCATCACGCCGGTACGGGCCCAGCAAGGCCCGCCCTGTTACGCGCGCGAACAGGTGGTCGAGCATCTGGCCGAGAGGTTCGGCGAGGCCATGACGGCCGCTGGCGTCGACGCGCGCGGCAATCTCGTACAGGTGTTCAGTGCGCCCGAGGGAAGCTGGACGATCGTGGTCACCATCCCGGGCGGCCCTAGCTGCATCATGATGGCCGGCGAAGGCTGGTCGTGGGCCGAACCCGAGCCGGTGATCGACGAGGCGCCGTCGTGATGCCGGTCGTGATGCCCGGCGGGCGAGACCACTTCCCGCGCGCCGTCGACATCATCCTGCGCCAGGAGGGCGTGCTGTCCGATGACAGCGCCGATCGCGGCGGGCTGACCAAGTACGGCATCTCCCAGCGGGCCTACCCCGATCTCGACATCCGCGCGCTGACGATCGACGCGGCCATCGCGCTCTATCGGCGTGACTACTGGGACCGCAACCGCTGTGGTGCGATGCCGTGGCCGTTGGCACTGACCGTGTTCGATGCCGGGGTCAACCAGGGCACGGCGGCGGCGGCGATGCTGCTGCAGCGCGCCCTGCGGGTGGCGGCGGACGGGGCGATCGGCCCGGTCACGTTGGCGGCGATCCATCGCGCCGAGACGGGTGAGCTGCTGGCCGATTATCTGTCGCGCCGCGCCCGCCGCTACGCCGCCTTGGCGCGCACCGACCCGGAACAGCGCAAGTTCCTTCGCGGTTGGTTGAAACGGTTGTTTCACATCCAGCAAGCAGCCCTGGCCCCGCCGTCGAGCGGGGCTTTTTCGTGAGGCGGTGGCATGAACGCGGTCATCGCCGTCAATGACGCCCTCGACAACAACCCCATCTCGGAGGTTTAAGCGATGTTTATTGTTCTTTGGAATGCGGGGAGTAGCATCTTGGTTCCTACTCAGTTTCAGAAATTCACCGCGTCGGGGAACTTCACCGCGACAAAAGCGGGTGTGTTTCGCGTCGTGATTATCACGCCAGGGGCTGGCGGGGCGTACACATATGGAGGCGGGGGCTCCGGGATTCCTGTGCCTTTGGAGGTGACGCTTACGTCAGGCCAGATTGTTGCCGTCGATCCTGGGGCGGGGGGCACGGGGGGCAGTTCAATCAGCAACCCCTTGTTATTCGCTCAAGCAGGCGGGGACTCTTTTTTCGGCTCATACAAGGCCGTGTCCGCGTCAGGCCGTCCCGGCATTGAAGGAATCGCAGGGACGGCCAGTTCTGATGGCGGGCCTGGGTTCTCAGGGGGCGGCGGTGGGTCTTCGGGAAATGGTGGCTCGAACGGCTCTGATGGCACTGCGACTAGCGGCGCCACTGGCGGCAAGGGCTCCGGTAGTGTTTGGGTCGACTTTCTAAATGTTTTTCTGCAAAGCTGGACACTTACCGCTGGCGCTGGCGGCACCGGGGGGAGTGGTTCAGGATCAGGAGGCGCCGGCGGCATCATTGTTGATACCGATTCCGTAAGCGCAGGGGCAGGAGGCGCAGCCTCGGCTGCAACGGGCTATGGCGCTGGCGGCGGTGGTACAGGAGAGACCAGCTCGGGCGGAACGGGTGCACCAGGTGTAATTTTAATTGAGGGCCCGGTTCGCAACGCATAAATGTCACCATTGAAGATTAATGGTAAACATCTACCAGGGGTCGGCTTAAAATGATCGTGGTCGGTTTGCAATTCGGCCATGACGCGGCCGCCACGGTCACTCAGGACGGCCGTATTATCCCGGATTTCCCATGTGCACCGTTCATTTGACGCCAGCACTGTGCGATTGTGGTATAC
>JABMNR010000119.1 GCA_013203465.1 Alphaproteobacteria bacterium | reverse complement strand
CGGCGTTATATTTGGTTGCGGGGGCTCGATGCCACCTATACCGAACGGGCTTCAGGTTGTGATCGTGGGCCTCGTGCGATCTCCTCGTTGCGGCAGCGGGCGCCGGGCATTATGGGAAATGAGGCGGCCGGAGCGCTGACGCACTAGACGCTCAATCTCCTTGTATGATGCGACCGCCAACGGCCGCAATGGGGCGGGGAGCGCCCGCGGGAGCCGCAGCCACCTGCTGTTGTAAGGGAAGGCTGAAGCGGCCAAGCTGTTTGATCGGTGGATCATGGAGGGCGTGGAATGACGCATAAGCACTTGATGATCGCGATCGACTGGGCAGGTCCGTACCGAAGCATCGCGGATGCTAACAAAGCCGCTGCCGACGATTTCGATCACGGGCTCTACATGTGCCTGGGCCGGTGTGGCCTGGAGCGGAAGGTGAGGCCGCAGTACATTGGTATCGCGACCAGCCTGTCGGCGCGCGTCAAGCACGATCATCCCGCGCTTTGCCATGTCGCAGGCGATTTCGCGCTCTGGCTCGGCGAGATCACGACTGCCGAGCCCTCCGGCAAGCGGATGAAGGTGACAAAGCCGACGCTCGACTACGCCGAATGGCTCCACGCCCGCTTCATGGACCTTCCCTTGAATGACCGAAAGAAAAAGAGCCTTCCGCCGCGGAGCGTTACCGTACTGAACCGCTGGTTGAAGACGGACTACGAGACGCCTCGCCAGCGCCGGCCGCACGCCGACTGGCCGGACCTGATCGATTTTCCGATGTACGAGCTACCCGCGCGCGCCGTCTGGTTCGGACGTCGCCAGCGTCATTTCCCCGCACCGGACTATGTGGCCCGCTAGGAAGTAGGGCAACACCTGTGGCGCGCCGGCCGCCGGAGGCAGAGGTCGAATTGTTCCCTGACGTTCAGGGAACATGGGGCGCAGGACTGACAGCGGTTTGCGGCCCCTCATGCCATAGCTCCGGAGCGGACATCGCCGGGCAATCGTACCTACGGGCTCTTGCTTCTTAGGCTCATAGTCGGCTTTCGAGATGAGGTGGCGATCGAGGAGGTTCTTCAGTTGTGTGAGCTTATCCTCCAGATCGGCCTAAATCCTGATCAACGGGGGCGCTGAAGTCGGCCCACCAGCGAACACCGACAGCAGCCTAGCCTCCTCCCCCGCCTCGGCGTGGTGCCAGATCGCGATTGGCGGTAGGTCACCGAGCCCATCGGCTGCGCGCTCCAGGCTCCTAAGGAGGCCTCGGGTGTCCGCATTTCCGAAGATCAGATACAGCGCGTCCCGGTAGCCCACCCGCTCAACGAAGCGCTTAAGCATCGACAGATCCTTTCTCATCCCTGCTGTCACCGCATTTGCGCTCTTGACCTCGATGATCGCGAAGTTCCCCTCCATCCTGCCCGGCAAGTGCACAAGGAAGTCAGGCTTTGCGCTGTCAGCGCCAAGCTGCGCGAGCAATGGATGGGCCACCTTATCGACCTCACCATTAAGGACGAATGGGACGTCCCGAGGCCAGAGAGTACGCATTTGATGATAAAGCTCATAACAGTACACCCTTTCTCGGTACACCGACGCACCGCCATCTATCCGGGTCTGGAAGTATCCTGGCTCAATGGCTGCCGTAGCCTTCAACAGTATCCGGACAAGCTCGTCAGCTAGGCCTGTCAAAATTACATAAATTGGGAGCTATAAGTCGGGAGAATGAGGCATGCTCAGCCGTCCCGTGCTCACGGTGCACGAGATCGCCGATCTGCTGAAGGTCAAGGAAAGCACCATCAGGTCGTGGTCACCCGCGCAGCTGCCGTGCGGCCGAAACATAGCCGCCGCCGGCGCCATCGACGAAGTGCATGTGGTCCGAGGCCAGCGCCGAGGGCACGACACAGGTAATGAGTGCCTCGTCCTGCAGGTGCAGGCCGTAGCGAACGACGCCTTCGGCGGCAGCCTCGTCCAATATCGCGCGCAACCGTGCGGCGGTGTTCGGTGAACAGTCCACCATCATCATCAGCGCATCGTCGAACTTGCGGAAGTCGGTGTTGACGGCAATCTCGCGTCGGTAGCGCTCAGGGTCGAAGCGGCCGATGCGGAGACCCAGCTTGAACACGAGCCACATCAGCGCCGCGGTCGCGAGCACATGCAGGCGACGCGACCAGCCGGAGCGGCCCTTCTGGGTGATACGCGACTGCAAGGCGATGGCCTTGGAGGGCCAACGCACGTCAGGCCCGTCCACTGGCACGGGGTTCAAAGAGGCGGTGGCTTCGAGCAAAGATATCACCCTAGAGCGCCTTCAATTTAGTTTCGATCATATCCGGCGGCGGCGAAGTAGTTTTCACATTCGGTTGGCGTGAAGGCTTCGATGGCGTGTGCGATAGCGTCCCAGAGATCGGCCTTGGTG
>JABMNR010000118.1 GCA_013203465.1 Alphaproteobacteria bacterium | reverse complement strand
CCGCCGGCGGCCATGCGCTACACCGAGGCGCGGTTGGCCAAACCGGCCGAGGGCCTTCTACGCGATATCGACAAGGAAACCGTCGATTTCGTTCCGAACTACGACGAGGCGACCGTGGAGCCGTCGGTCCTGCCGGCCGAGTTCCCGAACCTGTTGGTCAACGGTGCCGGCGGCATCGCGGTCGGCATGGCGACCAACATCCCGCCGCACAATTTGGGCGAGGTGGTCGACGCCTGTATCGCCATGGTGGACAATCCGGGCATTACCATCGACGAGTTGATGGCCATCGTGCCCGGTCCCGATTTTCCAACCGGCGGGCTGATCCTGGGCCGCTCGGGCATTCGCGACGCGTACCATACCGGGCGGGGCTCGGTGGTGATGCGCGGCCGCGCCGTGATCGAGGAAATTCGCAAGGATCGACTGGCCATCGTGGTCAGCGAGATCCCCTATCAGGTCAACAAGTCCAAGCTGCTTGAGCGGATCGGCGAGATCGTGCGCGACAAGACGGTCGAGGGCATCTCTGACCTGCGGGACGAGAGCGACCGGGACGGCGTGCGCGTGGTCGTCGAGTTGAAGCGCGATGCGATGGCCGAGGTGGTGTTGAACCAACTCTATCGCTTCACGCCGTTGCAAACCAGCTTCGGCGTCAACATGCTGGCGCTGAACGCCGGTCGTCCGGAGCAGATGACGCTGCGCGACGTGATCTACGCCTTCGTGCGGTTCCGCGAGGAGGTGATCACGAAGCGCACCCGCTTCCTGCTGCGCAAGGCACGCGAGCGGGCGCATATTCTCGCCGGCCTGATGGTGGCGATCAGCAATCTTGACCCGGTGATCGCGTTGATCCGTGCGTCTCCCGACGCGGCGGAGGCCCGTCGGCGGCTGTGCGCGCGGGCTTGGCCGGCGGGTGAGGTGTCGGATTTCATCGGTTTGATCGATGACCCGGGCCACGAGGTCGACGCCGAGGGAAATTATGTCCTGTCGGAAATCCAGGCGCGATCGATCCTGGAGTTGCGCCTGCAGCGCCTGACCGGCATGGAGCGCGGCAAGCTGATAGAGGAGGCCGAGGAGATTGCCGGCCGGATCAAGGGCTATCTCGGGATTCTGACCTCGCGGCCAAGGTTGCTGGAGGTGATGCGCGAGGAACTGGTGCAGAGCCGCGAGGCTTGGGCGAACGAGCGCCGCACCGAGATCCAGGAAAGTGAGTTCGAGCATGACATCGAGGACCTGATCCCGCGCGAGGACATGGTCGTCACGGTTAGCCACGCGGGCTACATCAAGCGCGTGCCGCTTACCACCTACCGGTCGCAGAAGCGCGGCGGCAAGGGCCGGGCCGGGATGGCGACGCGTGAGGAGGATTGGGTCAACCGCCTGTTCATGGCGAACTCCCACGCGCCGATCCTGTTCTTCACCTCGCGCGGCCAAGTATACCAGCTCAAGACCTACCGCCTGCCCGAGGGCACGCCGCAATCGCGGGGCCGACCGATGGTCAACCTGCTGCCGCTTGAGCAAGGGGAGTGGATCCAGACCGTCATGCCGATGCCGGCGAACGAGGAGAGCTGGGGCGACCTGCATGTCATGTTCGCGACCGCGGCCGGCACCGTCCGCCGCAACGCGCTCAGCGATTTCACCAACATCAACAAGGCCGGCAAGCGGGCCATGCGGCTCGACGAGGATGACCGGCTGATCGGTGTGGTGCCGTGCACCGAGGACGACGACGTGTTCCTGGCGACCCGCGACGGCAAGGCGATCCGCTTCTCGGTCGGTGACGTCCGGGTGTTCCGGGGGCGTGACTCCCTCGGGGTGCGTGGTGTTCGGCTGCGCGGCAAGGACAAGGTGGTGTCGATGTCGATCCTGCGCCGCTTCGACATCGAGGGCGCCGCCGGGGGCTTGGCCGACGCCACCGACCAGATCCGGCGCCAACGCGTGTTGACCGTCACCACCAAGGGGTTCGGCAAGCGCACGGACATCGACAAGTACCGGGTCACCGGACGTGGTGGCCAAGGCATTGCCAATGTCGAGCTGACGGATAAGAACGGCTTGGTGGCGGCGGCATTCTCGGTGGCCGATACCGATCAGATCATGGCGGTGACCGATCAAGGACAGGTCATCCGCTGTCCGGTGAATGACGTACGGATCGCCGCGCGGCAGACCCAGGGCGTCTTCCTCTTCCGGGTCGAAGAGGACGAGCATGTGGTGTCGGTCTCCTTGGTCAGTGATACCGCCGATGTCGAGGACGACGATGCGGACGGCGCCGGTGGTGGCAATGGCGATCCCGCAGGCGATGATGAAGCGCCAGCGATCGACGGCGGCCAAGGGGATGACGCGGGATGACCGAGGAGAGGGCAGTGACGAGAGGCGGCCGGATCGGGATTTATCCAGGTACCTTCGACCCGATCACCAACGGCCACATGGATATTATTCGACGCGCCTCCAAGACGGTCGACCATCTGGTCGTTGCTGTGGCGCAGAACGCCGGCAAGAGCCCCTTGTTCAGCATCGCGGAACGGGTCGAGATGGTGCGCGATGAGATCGGCGATATCCAAGCACGCAACCACAACGACGGCTTTAACGGCACCATCGAGGTCAAATCCTTTGGCACGCTGTTGATGCACTTCGCCGAGAGCGAGGGGGCGTCGGTTATTATCCGGGGGCTGCGGGCCGTCTCGGATTTCGAGTACGAGTTCCAGATGGCCGGGATGAACGCGCGGCTGAACCCGCGGATCGAGACGATGTTTCTCATGGCGTCGGACCGGCACCAGTTCATCTCCTCACGCTTCGTGAAGGAGATTGGCCGGCTCGGCGGCGCGATCTCGGAGTTCGTCAGCTCACGGGTCGCCGCCCGCGTCATGCACCGCTTCGACCGTGACCCAAGCTTGGCCGAACAGACCAAACAGACCGGACCTGGCAAGGAGTAGTCTTTCGTCTTGACCGCCTGGATCACGGTGCCTAGCTTCCGCGCACCGTTTCGGCGGGCGCGTAGCTCAGCTGGTAGAGCATCTGACTTTTAATCAGACGGTCACAGGTTCGAATCCTGTCGCGCTCACCAACCACCAATTAAAAATAGAATGAGTAAAAAGATTTTTTGTTAAATTTTTTAATGAGTTGCCTGATGGCATTCCTGCATACCGGCGATGGCCGAATGGTGTTGAATTTTTTGGACTGCGTGCACGTGTCGCAGACATTAAATGCCTGCCATTCGTCTTGAATTGTAGGTATTTTTGTGAAGAGCGGGCTTGGCTGGTGACCCTGGGTGCGGGTATATTAACACTTCGTTAACGCTTTTGAGCCTGCGTCGGACCACACCAATGTTTGATTTTCTTAAAGTAAAGGCCAAATCTAAAAAACCACTGGTGAAAAAAACCGTTGGAAACCCGAATAAACTTAATTCCAAAGGGACGGTTAGAATTGACAAATTCGTGTTCAACGTACGTGAAATAAACCTTAAGGGATTCATACTTGATCCCTATGATAAGGACGTCGTCATCACCGGGCAAAAATTTCGCTTTGAAATCGACGCCATGTACGGTGAGAAAGAAGTAAAAGGCCGAGCGGAGGCGGTGGTCACGAAGATCGCCCAAAACGCGCTGGCAGCCGCGTTTACCACCAAATTTTTCTGATCGATTGCCGCGATGGTTATCGCAGGACCGTGCCAGCGGGGCCGTGATGGTTCGCATTGTCGTTCGATGAATTTTTCTCCATACTTAGAGCATGAGTGAGCGTGAAAAAGCTCTGAAGATTCTGCGCGCGGTCCGGCAACGGATCGATCCTGATGTTCTGGCGCGGGCGCAGCGCGTCGCCTTCACTCAGGTCGGCCTGGAACCGCCAGAAGCCGAGAACGAGGCGTCACGCCTGTTCAAGCTGGCGATGGCCGATGGCGGGCGGCGGCGGACCGAAATTCTGAGCCAGCTTGAGCGCAAATTCCGCCACAAGCTGAACTGAAACGCGTCACGACTGGTTTGGGCGCTTCGCCAAGACCGCGTCCGCCAGGATGTCGATCTCTTCGATCGTATTGTAGATCTGCGACGACACCCGCGCCCACAACCCGCCGGCCAGTGCGTTGATCGGCACCTGCACCCGGTCGTCGTCCACCAGCCGCTCGCGCAGGATATGCGCGTCCTCGACGCTCGCGCCGAACCCATCCGGCAGGCGCACCATCACCATGGCACCGATCAGTGCGTCGGTGGCGCCGGTCTCGGTGCCCCAGCGTGCCGCCAGCCGCTCGCCGGCCGCGCGGGCCAGGGCGTGGTTGTGGGTACGCATGCGGGACAGGCCGAACCGATCGACGAAATCCAGCGCCGCCGGCAGTGCGTGCTGTGCCGAGGCATCACGGGTGCCGACCCAGTCGAACTCGGCCGCGAACCCCTGGTTCCAACCATGGCTGATTACCGTCGGATGCACCAATTCGCGCATCCCCTCGTTGGCCCACAGGAAGCCGCAACCCCTGGCCGCGAACAGCCATTTGTGACAGTTGCCGGTGTAGGCGTCGGCGCCGATCCGGGTCAGGTCGACCGGTACCATGCCCGGGGCGTGCGCACCGTCAACCAGAACCAAGGCGCCGGCGGCGCGTGCCATTTGGACCATGGGCTCGACCGGCAGGACCAAAGCCGTGGGCGACGTCACATGATCGATGATGGCGAGCCGGGTGCGGGAACTAAGACCCGATACGAAAGCGTCGATCACCGCCTCGACGGATCGCGCCGGGAACGGCAACGCCACCTCGACCGGCACCGCGCCTGTCCGTTTGGCGACGTAGTGGACGGTGTTGCGCACCGCACCATAGGTCTGATTGGTGATGAGGATTTCATCGCCCGGATGCCAGTCGATCGACCGCAGAACCGCGTTTACCGCGCCCGTCGCGTTCTCGACCAGGGCGATCTCCTCGCCCGAAATCTCACCAAGATATGGCGCCAGCCGGTCAGCGGCGGCGCGCAGGGCGGGGCGAAACTCGCGCGCCATGAAGCGGTTGGGTTCGGCCTCCATGCGGGCCTGCCAGCGGTGTTGTGCGTCGGTCACGGATCGGGGCGCCGCCCCATAGGACCCGTGGTTCAGATACACGGCTCCACCCTCAAGCTGGAAAAGCGGCCGGAGGGCGGTGCCAAAGGCGGCGGCATCGCTGGTGCTCATGCGTCGATGGTGGCGCAGGATGCTCACGGTGGCTAGAGCAGATCGTGAGCAATCCGAGCCATTTAGTGGCTCTGATTGCTCTCGTGAATCTGCTCTAATAGGGGCTCAACGAAACCGCGTGTAGAGCAGGCCCATGACCTTGCCTGCCGCCAGATCGGCCTTGCGTCCGCCGATATTGACCGCCACGACCACCGCAAGATCGTTCTCGACGTCAACTAGGATTTTCGCCAGGTTCATGCCGTTCGACCCGTTATGGGTCACCAATTCCTTGTCGGCCCAGCCGAATTTCTCAAGGCTCCAACCAAAGGCATAACCACCCTCCGCCGGGGTGCCGGGCGGCGGGTTGGGACGCGATGGAGTGCGAACCTTTTCGGTGAGCAGGTAATCGAGGGTCGAGGGCTTCACCAAGGCGGGACCACGGCGTGCCTTGCCGGCAACCCACGAGGCCCAACGTGCGAAATCCAGGATCGACATATGCACCGTGCCGGCCGGTCCAAGCAACGACGGCATGTCCGCTCCGGTGCCCCACAAGCGCGCCTCGACCGTACCGTCCGGTTTGGCAAGGTGGCCAACGAGAGCATCGACGAGACCCGGCGTGGCGGTCGCGCCGAGGCCGGCGCTCTTGAGCCCGAGTGGCTCGTAAATGTGCTCGCGGATAAGCGGTTCCCAGGGCTTACCCGTGACCTCTTCGATCATCGCGCCAGCGGTCATGTAACCGAAGTTCGAGTACTGGAAGGCTGACCCTTCCGGAATCACGGGGGCGTTGTGTTTCCAGGCATCCAGGGCCATCAGCCGCAGCGCCGATGAGTTATAGTCGAAGGCGTTGGTGTTGAAGTAGATGTCGATCATCTCCGGCGTATCGGTCGGGATACCGCTGGTATGCGAGAGAAGCTGCTTCAGTTGCACGGCGGCGAGTTTCGGGTTCATCCCCGGCACGCGCTCGCCCAGAATCTCACCGATCGTCGACTCCCAACGCAGGACGCCTTGCTCCACCAGTATGGCGGCGATCAACGAGGTCATTGCCTTGCCGTCGGATCCGATGTGGACGCGATCTTCCACCGTTGCCGGGACGTTGTATCCAAGGGCGCGCAGGCCGACCGCGCCGCCGCCGACGATCTTCCCGTTTTTCGCCACCGCCGCCACCAGCGCCGGCATCCCAAACTCCGCTCGTACGGGTTCGAGCAGGGCATCCAGATTTTCCATCGCCTCCGCAGCCGTCACCGGAGAAGAGAGAGGGCTGATGAAAAGGCAAACAGCTAAAACCATCGTTCGACATCGCATGTCCAAAACCCTTGATCCTGTTGACATTGCGAGGGCCGGCCGAAGACAACCGGCCCTTTTCCGTTTGGCGGCGTCAGAGCAAATTGCCTTGAGCCAGTGGTAACCATTTTGTGGAATTCTATAATGCGCAATCCGTTTCACTATTTCAACACTGCACCCGAGGTGGTAGTGCCGCGTGAAGTGTTCCGCCGCATCCTGGAAATGATCGACGAGTTCAGATCGCCGTCGACGTCTCGATGTTGAGACGGACGATGCGAGACGTGGAACAAACAGTCGGACGCTGGAAGGAGCCGGACCACGTTGCTCGGACGGCATGGACCGAGTTATCGTCCCGGTCACAAGGGTCGATGAGCCGTCCATCTGGGAAATGCCGGTTCAACCTTCTCTCGCGCCGCCGGCTTGGGTAACAATCACGGACGTTCAGACGCGCCGGCAAGCAACGCGTCCCATCCTAGAGCTTCTCACATGGCAGGGTCTTGAAATGTACATAGTCGGAATGAACTTTCATCAGGTCTTGGAGTTTGTACCCAAGAAAGGTGTCATTGCTGAGCTCGGCGTCAAACGGGGTGCCAATGCCCGAAGAATGTTTAAAACGACAGACGCTGCGATGATGCATCTAGTCGATCCTTGGGCGAAAGACGAGGACGTCGGATATGCATCGCTTCATTCGGCCGAAGAGCGACAGGATTTCGTCGGATATTATAATGAAATGGTTAGCTGGAGCGAATCGCCGGAGGCGGGCGGCCGGGTCAACGTCATACGCGACTATGCGGCCGACGCGGCAAGCTCGTTTGAGGACAAGTATTTCGACTTCGTGTACGTCGACACGCTGGACTCATATGATGGGTTCTACGGTGATCTAGCCGCCTACGCGCCTAAAATGAAAGACGAAGCAATTTTATCCGGTGACGATTATTACGACATGCAATACGCCACCCACAAGATGAGGCTGCGCGACCGCCTTCCACCGACCCAGTCCTTGTGTATGATCCACGCCGCCAATGACTTTTGCGAGATGCACGGTTGGGAAATCCTTTTCATCACCGACGAATACTTACCCGCGAGAAGGCCGCCGCGGTTCTTTGCCGGAAAGGTCGGTGTCTTTGGCGACGCGCACCGGCTGTTGGACCAAGTCTTACGCGTGACGCCATGGGCGGTCGAAGTGGCGAATCCACGCGACGTTCGGCAGACGATGGTCACACCGCTCGGGTCCACCAATCCCGAGGAGCGACGGTTCTTCACGAAGATCATCTAGAGCAACTTTAGCGAACACCGAATCATAAAAGGG
>JABMNR010000117.1 GCA_013203465.1 Alphaproteobacteria bacterium | reverse complement strand
TTCCTGGCCCTGCCGCCGCTCTACCGGCTGGTCCAGGGCAACCGCACCGTGTACGCCCGCGACGCCGCCCCCAAGGACGAGCTGATGGCCGGCGAGTTCTCCGGCCGTGGCAAGGTCGAGATCAGCCGTTTCAAGGGCCTGGGCGAGATGCCGCCGAAGCAGTTGAAGGACACCACCATGAACCCGGCGACCCGCACCCTGCTGCGGGTCAAAATCCCGCCGTCGGGCGGCCCCGGGCTGATGGTCGAGCCGGAGCTGGAAGCCGAATACAACCGTACCCGCGATACCGTCGAGATTCTGATGGGCAAAAAGCCGGAAAAACGCTTCATCTACATCCAGGAGAACGCCCGGTTCGTCCGGGACGTGGACGTTTAGGCGAGCAACCAACCCCGCATAACCTCGGTCGTCTCCTCCGCCCGTTCCAGCGCCGGCAGGTGGCCGCAGTCCTCGACCACGTGCAGCACGGCCCCCCGAATCCCCGACGCCATTTCCTCGGCGAGATGCGGCGGGGTCAGTTGGTCCTGCCGCCCCACCATCACCAGGGTCGGCACCGTGACGGCCGGCAACAGCGCGCGGCTGTCCGGGCGGCCAAGGATCGCCTTCTGCTGGCGGATGAAACCGTCCTTGCCGATGCGGGCGGCCATCTCGAAGATCGGCTTGGTCACCGCCGCGTCTCCGAGCCGGCTTTCGTGCACCAGCATGGGCAGCAGACGCGGGGTGACCCCCTTGAAGCGGCCTTTCTCGGCCAGCTCGATCAGCCCGCGACGGCGGCGGCGCTGTTCGTCGGCGTCCTGGCGTGCCGAGGTGTCGATCAGGGCGAGGCGCTCCACCCGTTCCGGCGCCTGACGCAAAATTTCAAACGCGACATACCCACCCATGGACAGCCCGGCGACGGCAAGGTCGCCCTCGGTTTCGGCCAACACCTGGGCGGCGATCGGCGCGATATCCTCGTAGCGGCTGATGTCCGGCACGACGATGCGGTCGACCAGGTCGGATAGCTGGTCGATCTGGTGCGCCCACAGCGCGCTGTCGTTCAACAGGCCGGGAATGAGAACAAGGGTATCGGCGGGCACGGCGGTCGCTCTTCGGCTTGTTCGCGCACCGTCCTTCGGACGATGATGGCGCAACGCTTACAGGGGGACGAGGACAATGGCCATAGACCGCATCCAATCCGACCACTACCGCATCCCCCTACCGGTGGTGCTGTCGGACTCGACACACAAGGAGATCACCCATTTCGAGCTGATCACCGCGCGCGTGACCACCACCGACGGCGTGGAGGGTTTGGGCTACACCTACACCGTCGGGCGCGGCGGAGCGGCGGTGCACGCGCTGATCGACCGCGAAATCAGCGCGATTCTCAAGGGCGCCGACGAGGGCCGGATCGAGCACTGCTGGCGCGAGATGTGGTGGGGTTTGCACTGGGTCGGGCGTGGCGGGCCGGTGGCGTTCGCGATCTCGGCGGTGGACATCGCGCTGTGGGACATCCTTGGCAAGCACTCCAGCCAACCATTGTGGCGGTTGCTCGGCGGCAACGACCCGACCGTGGCGGTCTACGCCGGTGGCATCGATCTCTACTTCACCCTGGACGATCTGTTGGACCAGACCCGCACCAATCTCGACCGGGGTTTCGAGGCGATCAAGATGAAGGTCGGCCGCCAGAAACTGTCCGAGGATGTGGAGCGGGTGGCCGCCATGCGCGACTATTTGGGCGCCGATTTCCCACTGATGGTCGACGCCAACATGGGCTGGGATCGGGAGCGGGCACTGGCCGCCGCCCGGGCGCTTGGCCCCTATGGCCTGGTGTGGATCGAGGAGCCGCTGGAGCCCGAGGACGTGGCCGGCCATGCCCAGGTCGCGGCCCTTGGCACCCCGATCGCCGCCGGTGAGAACCTGCACAACACCGCCGAGTTCTCTCAGCTGATCAACGCCGGCGGCGTGCATTATGTCGAACCGGATCTCGCGGTCTGTGGTGGGGTGACCGCCTGGATGAAGATCGCCCGCATGGCCGAGGCGGCGCACCTGCCGGTCACCTCTCATGGGGTGCATGATCTGCACGTGCACCTGATGGCGGCGGTGCCGAACGCGTCGTATCTTGAGAACCACGGCTTCGGGTTGGAGCGGTTTATCGAGACACCGCTGGTGATCGAGAATGGGCGCGCGGTGGCGCCGGACCGGCCAGGACATGGGGTCGAGATGAACTTCGCGGCGCTGGAGCCGTTTCGCGTCGGTTAGGGCGGCTCAACCGGCTCCCGTGATGCCCGCCTCCTTGATAATCGACAGAACCGCTTTGAACGCCGGGTGATCGGCGGAGCCGCACCATTCGAACATCAGCGCCTCCACCGTGACCGGGACACAGCCGGCGGCGCGCAATCGCGCCAACCCAGCCTCGCGATCGATGGCACGGCGGCTGCCGCACGCGTCCTCGACCACGCGCACGCGATATCCGGCCGCACGCAATCCCAACGCGGTCTGGGCAACGCAGACATGGGCCTCCACCCCGGCGATCGCGATGACGGGGCGGTCAAGCGCGGCGACCGCGGCGCGGGCGCCCGGCTCCGCCATGGCATCGAAACTACGTTTCGCGATGATTCGCTCAGGGCCCAGTCGTCCGGCAAGCACCGCCACGGCTGATCCGATCGCCTCGGCGCAATGCTCGGTCGCCCGTACCGGTACACCGAGCAAGTCGGCGCCGCGTAATAGCCGGTCGAGGGCCGCGGTCACGGCGGCGGCATGCTCGATCGCCGGCATCAGACGGCCCTGCGGGTCAACCAACAGCACCAAGGTCTCGCCGGCGGACGCCCGAGCGTTGTCAGCTTGATGAAAATCTAGAGTATCCGCCAGTTTTCCTACGTCCATGATTGACACTCATACAATTGTGCCTATAGTCCGCGCGCACCTTGTCGGGCTTGGACCACAAGGGAAAACAACTTAAGAAGACATGACAGAAAAATCCGTTTCTTTCGCCGATCTCGGCCTTTCCGACGAGATCGTACGCGCCGTCGATGCCGCGGGCTACACCACGCCGACACCGATCCAGGAAAAAGCCATCCCTTATGTGCTGATGGGCCGGGACGTCCTGGGCTGCGCACAGACCGGAACCGGCAAGACCGCCTCCTTCACCTTGCCGATGATCGACATTCTGTCGGTCGGACGGGCCAAGGCGCGGATGCCGCGTTCGCTGATCATCGCGCCCACGCGCGAACTCGCGGCGCAGGTGTCCGAGAACTTCGTCAAGTATGGGGTCAACACCAAGTTGACCATGGCGTTGTTGATCGGCGGTGTGTCCTTTTCCGACCAGGAAAGCAAGCTCGACCGCGGTGTCGACGTGCTGATCGCCACGCCGGGCCGTCTGCTCGATCATGTCGAGCGGGGCAAGGTGCTGCTGAACGACGTCAAGATCCTGGTGATCGACGAGGCTGACCGCATGCTCGACATGGGGTTCATCCCGGATGTCGAGCGCATCGTCTCGCTGCTGCCGGTTATCCGGCAGACGCTGTTCTTCTCGGCGACCCTGGCGCCGGAGATCAAGCGAATTGGCGACAAGTTCCTGATGAACCCAAAGGAAGTGTCGGTGTCGCCACCCGCGTCAACGGCCGAGAATGTGGTTCAGCACCTGATCCGCTGTGACGCCAAGGACAAGCGGGACATCCTGCGTCAGCTCATCCAACGCGAGAACGTCGAGAGCGCGCTGATCTTTTGCAACCGCAAGCGCGACATCGGCGTGTTGCACCGCTCGCTTATTCGACACGGCTTCGACGCGGTGCAGCTGCATGGCGACATGACGCAGCCGGCGCGGACAGCGACCTTGAAGAAATTCAAAAATGGCGAAGCCCGGCTGGTGGTGTGCAGCGATGTCGCCGCCCGTGGCCTCGACATCAAGGATCTCAGCCACGTCTTCAATTTCGACGTCCCCTCGCACGCCGAGGATTACGTGCACCGTATCGGCCGCACCGGTCGGGCCGGTCAGACGGGTCGCGCCTTCATGCTGTCGACCCGCGACGACAACAAATACCTGGCCGCGGTCGAGAAATTGATCAAGAAATCGATCCCGGTCACCACGCTTGATGGCGACGGCTCCGTGACAGCGGCGGTGGAGACACCCGCCCCTGCGGCACCCGCCATTGCGACACCCGCCACCGAAGCGCGCGCGGAGAGCAAACCGAGGAGCCGCCGCGGACGCGGTCGGACGGCCAAGCCGGACATTGTCGACGCCGTGGCCGCGGATTCAGCGGTGATTGTGGAGTCAAGCGAGACCGCGGCCGTTGAAACCAAGCCCGTGAGCCGGCGGCGCGCCGAGCCGCCCAAGACATCCGATGCGGTCGTGGCCGAAGCGCCAGAGAAAACCGCACGCGAGCCCTCGCTAACCGGCGGCGGTGTGGTCAACTTCCCGAATGGAACGGACCGAAACGCCGATCGTGGACGTGGCAAGGGCCGTGACGACCGGGCGAGGGTCATCGGATTCGGCGACGAGGTGCCTGCCTTCCTGCTACGCCCGGTCCCCAAAAAGGCTCTCGGCTGATCGTATGCAGATGCGCGCGGCGGCGTTGATTTCACACGCCGTCTGCGTGACCATGGTGGCGTCCTAATGGTCTGATCCGGTGAAGCGATGCAGACGATCTTCGTCCAATTGAAGTGCGATCTCGGCAAGGCCTACACGGTCGCCGACGAGGCGATGCTCAACATCGACGAGGTGTCGGAGGTGTATTCGACCTCCGGCCAGTACGATTTGATCATGAAGTGCTACCTGCCGAACGGCGCCGACATCGGCCACTTCGTGACCGAACGAGTTCAAACCCTGCCCGGGGTCAAAGACACCTTTACCCTGATCACCTTCAAGGCGTTCAGCTAAGGTCACCGCTCCGCGTGTTCACGGGCGTGGAAGATGAAGCCGATGGCGTTCATCAGGATTTGCGCCGCCAGGATCGCGGTCACCCCCGCCGGATCGTAGGCCGGCGCCACCTCGACCAAATCCATGCCGACGATCTCGCCCCGCCGGGTCAGCCCCTGGATCAGTTCCAACACCTCGTAATATTGAAACCCGCCGTGGCTCGGTGTGCCGGTTCCCGGGGCGATCGACGGATCGAAGCCGTCGATATCGATGGTGACGTAGTAGCGCGCGCCCGCCGGAATCGTCTCCAGCACCGCCTGATTGCCCATCGCCCGGATTTGCCGCACCGAGAGAATGGTCGAGCCGGCGGCTCGGGCGTCGTCGTAATCCTGGCGGTTCGAGGACGACACGTTGCGGATGCCGAGCTGCGACAGCCCGGTGACGTGGTCCATTTCCGACGCCCGGCGCATCGGGTTGCCATGGCCATAGCGCACACCGTGACGCTCATCGACGAAATCGAGATGGGCGTCGAACTGCACCACGTGGATCGGCCCATGCTCGGAAAACGCCGCGATCGACGGTGCCGCGATCGCGTGATCGCCGCCCAACAGCAACGGCATCGCGCCCGAGGCGAGGATCTGTCGAACCGCCGCTTCGGTGTTGGCGTGGCAAGCGACGGTATCGGTGTGCACCATGTCGACATCACCGAGATCGACGATGCCTACCTTGTCGCGCGCCAGATAGGTGACATCGTCTTCGTGATCGTAGGCGCCGCTATGCCCGAACGAGAACAGGGTCGACGCCTCGCGAATGCCGCGCGGCCCGAACCGGGCACCGGGGCGGTACTGCGTGCCCATGTCGAACGGCACGCCCAGCACCGCCACGTCGGCGTCGATCGCCTCCCAATTGGTGACCACCGGCGCCTTGGCGAAGGTGCAGTGGCCGACGAACGGCAGATTCAGCCGTCCACTCTCGTATCCATGTGTCGGCATGACTACTCCCCCGGTCGCCGCCGCGTCTTTGCCAGATGATCAAGGACGGTGTCTTGTGGGACGACGCGCGTCAATCGCTCCCGTCGCGGGCGCGACGAGCGAGCTTGAGCGCGGTGTCGAGGATCGCATTATCGCCAATATGGTTGGCCAGCAACAGGATCAGTTTGGCGTTCAATTGGCGCGAGGCGTCATCGTCCAGCCCGGCGTGGGCGGCGATCAGGCGCTCGTAAAACCCATCAACGTCGGCGAGATTAGGCTCGGTGATCAGGTCCGCCATCGCCTAGGCTCCCGCCGCGCGGCGCGGCTGCTGATCGTGCACCAAGCCCAGCGCCCGATCCCGCGCTCGCTCAACCGCCGCCATGCTCGCGGTACCGAAACGCGCCGCCACGTGCTGGTCCGGCCGGATGAGGTAGACCGTGCCGTCATGGGCGGCGTAACGCCGGAATACCGTGCCATCCGGGTCGATCAGGGTTGTGGCCCGCGATGCTTGACCTTGGCGGGCGACAACCACGGTTTCGACGCCATCGATCGCGAACGGCTCGACGGCTGACGCGTGTTCGGTGAAATGCAGAGCGACGAGCCGATGACCGAGGTGATTGAGCAGCCACGGCGCGCTCTTGGCCAACACCGGCGCATCCAGCGCCGGCGCACCCGGCGCCGGTCCTCCGGCCCACACCTCGTCATCCGATGTGTTCAACGGCGTCACCCGATAGGTGTGCGGCATCGATAGACGGCCGGAGTTGACGATCCGCCGGGCGAACGGCAGATCCGCCGCCATCTCCAGCGCCGCCTCGCGGAAATCGGCGCTGGCTTGGCTTTTCGGAGTCATGAAATCGGTCGAGCGGGTGGAATTCAGGATGTTCTCGTCGGCCGCCGGGATGCGCTCGTCGTCATAGGTATCGAGCAGGGCCGCCGGCGTCTCGCCCTTCAACACCCGGTCGACCTTCCAGCACAGATCGTCGATGTCTTGGATCCCGCCGTTGCCGCCACGGGCGCCGAACGGGCTGACCACATGGGCGCTGTCACCGACGAAGAACACCGGGCCGTGCCGGAAGCGCGCCATCCGCCGGCAGGTGAAGGTGTAGACGCTGACCCATTCCAGGTCGAATGCCACCCCTTCGCCCAGCATCTGCTTGAGGCGCGGGATCACCACCTCGGGCTTTTTCTCGTGCTCGGGGTCGGCGTCCCAACCGAGTTGGAAGTCGATGCGGTAGACGTCGTCCGGCTGCTTGTGCAGCAATACCGACTGGCCGGAATGAAACGGCGGCTCAAACCAGAACCAGCGTTCGGACGGGAAATCGGCCTTCATCCGGACGTCGGCGATCAGAAACCGGTCCTCGAACACCTTGCCCTCGAAATCCAGACCAAGGCTGGTGCGGATCGGGCTGCGGACCCCATCGGCGGCCAACACCACCTCGGCCTCGATGGCATACTGCCCATGCGGGGTTACGACCGTCAGCCGCGCGGCACCATCCCGCAGAACCTCCAGATTGATCGCCCGGTTCTTCCAGCGCATGTCGGTCTTGCCCAGCGCCGTCACCGCGTCGACCAGATAGTCCTCGACGTAGTATTGCTGCAGATTGATGAAGGCGGGCATCTTGTGCCCGTCCTCGGGCAGCAGATCGAAATTGTACACCTCCCGGTCACGGTGAAAGAGCCGCCCGAGCTTCCAGACCACGCCCTTGTCGACCATGCGATCGGCCACGCCGATACGGTCGAACACCTCAAGGCTGCGCTTGGCCCAACAGATCGCCCGGCTGCCAGTGGACACCGTGTCGTCTTCGTCCAGCAGCACCGTCTCCCGGCCGAGCCGCGCGAACTCCCCCGCCGCCGCCAAGCCGACCGGGCCGCCGCCCACGATCACCACCGGCACCCGCCTCACCGAGCCGTCTGACAGCTCCGGCGGCACGGCGGCGGCATAACGAGGATGCGTGTAGCTGGACACCATGCCGGTCTCCCCGCGATCGCCCTATGTTTTGTCGAGCGTGGCCAAGGCGTCTTGCAGTGAATGCCACATCTCGTTGTCGCGCGCGGCCGTCCAGATGCGCGGATCGGCGATCCCGCTCGCTTCGTCGAAGGCGCGGCTGACGTTGAACGGCATGCAGTGATCGAAGATCACCCAGTGGCCGTAGGTCGGGTGCAGCGCCCGATAGGCATCGACATAGATGTCCCCCAGAGACTTGCCGGCCTGCACGCCCGCCTTGACCGAGCCGTAAAGGTCGGCGGTGAAGGATCGCGTGCCCTCAATCGCCCGGATACTGTCTTCCGGCGTCTTCATCGCCTCGCCCCGTCCCGGCATCATCTGCGCCGGGCCGAGCGCACGGAGATTGTCCAACGTGGTCGGCCAATGGGTGTAGTAGGCGTCACCGCAATACGGGGTCGCTCCCTCTTCCACCAGATCGCCGGCGAACAGAATCTTGTCGTCGGGCAACCAGACGATGGTGTCGCCCTTGGTGTGACCGCGGCCGACCTGCTTGATCTCAAGCCAGCGATCGCCGAACTTCATCCGCAGCACGCCGTCGATGACCACGGTCGGCCAGGTCAGGCCGGGGATGGTCTCGACCGCTTGAAACAACCTCGGGAAGCGGCCGATCTCGCTGTCCATGTCCTGCTGACCGCGTTCGACGATCAGATCCCAGGTATCGCGCGAGGCCATGATGGTGTTGGTCGGATAACCCGACGCGCCGAGCACGCGGACCGCGTGGTAGTGGGTCAGCATCACATGGCTGACCGGCAGGTCGGTCACGGTGGCGATGTAGTCCATCAGCTCGCGCGCCAGCACCGGCGTGGCGCGGGCATCGATCACCATGACCCCCTCGTCACCGATGATCACGCCGGTGTTCGGATCACCCTCGGCGGTGAAGGCGTAGACGCCCTCGGCCAGCTTATCGAACGTAATCTTCTTCTCGTCGAGATCGGCGGCGGACGCGAAGGCTTTGGCCATGAAATCTTCCTCTTCTGGTCGGTATCGGCAAATTAGTTTCATATGAAACGAAAGGCAAGAGAACCATTTCAGATGCCTGAGCCCGCAGGTGAAACATACCTATTGCGTATTCAATAAAATTGTCCGTAAAATACCCTTTATCGAGTCAAAGACTCGATGGAGGAGAGGCAAGATGCCATGTTAGCGAACGATAATCGTACCCGAATCCAGCGTTTTGGAACATCGCCCGAAGCCGTAACCGCTTCCGTGTCGGCCGAGCGCTCGATTTCCAGCCCCGTTGCCTCCGCCCATGCAGGACAAGTGCCCCGGGAGCCGCTGCTGCTTCAGCTCAAGGCGCATTGGGAGACGGTGCGCGGCGACAACGCCCTTGCTTTCCGGTCCGACATCGACCCGAACGATCTGCGGTTCATGCTGCCGAGTTTGATGCTGGTCGAGGCCGCCGACACTCTTGACGCTTTCAGAATTCGGCTGTTTGGCACCGCGCTGGTGCAGGAGTTCGGCGAGGACCGGACCGGCAAGCGGTTCGCCGATCTTCGCCACGTCGACAATTTCGAAGAGGCCTACGCGGATTTCGAGCGCGTGCGCCGTACCATGCAACCCAGTTATCTGACAGGCCGCAGCATCTCGGCGGACCGCTGTTACCGGGGGTATTCGCGTCTCCTCTTGCCACTGACCCTGAATGGCAACTCGGTCGACATCATTCTCGGCGGCTACGCGTTCTCTTGACTTCCCCAACCACGGCGGTGGGTTGGTCCCTTGATTCCAAGGCTCATGGCACGACGCCGGTCATCTCGGGCCAATTATCCCGGGCCAATTATCCCGGGCCGATCATCTCGGTTGGTTGATTTCCCAACCACGCCGAATGACGGGTTTTCTCGGCTTCGCATCTGTACACCCCAAGATGCGGGTGACTTTTCCATCCTGGAAGAAAGGCAGAAGAATGCGTGGAATCTCGTTGGCAAAGGCCTGCGTGGACGGCCAGTGATGGGTGTACAGGGGCTCTCCCCGAGCGGCCACGGCCCGATACGTCGCGAGATAAAAATCGTTGATGTATGAGTCCGGTTGAAACCGGGACATCCGCTCTCCGGTCAAATCCCGGCCCATGTGCTGTGCCATCTTCGTGCCGTACAGTCGGATCAGGAAATCGGTCCCAGCGTCCATGGGCTCGCAAATCATCACATGCCCAAGCACCGGTTTCAGCATCATCGGGTCGATCGCGTCGCATCCTGGCGGCTCGCCGTCACGCCATGCACCCCGCCAGTAGTCGATCAAAAAGCTCAGCTTCGGCATCCCGGCCACATCCAGCGTGGGATTCCAAACGACTTTAGGAACCTCCAGACCGCGTGCCTCGAACAAACGCGACAAGGCGCGGGATCACCCACCACCAATGCATGCGTCAGCTCATCGACCGAAATCTCAACCTGCTGGGCATCTCGCTCTGGCATCGTCTAGGGGCGTACTCGGGTTGATCGATGGCAATTGTATAAACGCTAACTGTCCAAGAATCGTTAATTTTTAGAGGGCATCTGGTCATCCCAATGCCGGGCGATGTCACCCGCGTGGCACAGCCACACCTCGTCGAGGTGCCGGGCGATGTGCTCCAAGGCATCGCGTAGCGGCCGCAGCCGATGCGGTTGGCCGACGATGTAGGGATGCAGCGCGATGCCGAACACCAGTGGCTGCTTGGCAGATTGTTTCAGTTGCTCGTCAAACCCGTCGATGATCATCTCGGCGAAGGCGCGGCCCTCGACCTTACGGGCGACGACGGCGGGAATGTCGTTCAGCTCCTGCGGGTACGGCACCGACAGAATGCGCCCGCCGTCGCGTGCCGCCATCCACACCGGTTGGTCGTCATGGCACCAGTCCAACAGGTAATCATACCCCGCCTCGGCCAGCAGATCGGGCGTCACCCGGCTCTCGGAAATCCATGGGCCGAGCCAACCCGTTGGCCGCGTGCCTTCGGCCTTGGCGATCGTCTCCGTGGTCTCGGCGATCAGCGCGCGCTCGTCGGCCTCGGACAGCACCCCCTGGCGTTCGGCGTTGGTGCGGCCGTGGGCGACCACCTCGTCGCCCCGCGCCCGGAACGCGTCCATGACGGTCGGGCACTCGGTATAGGCATCGGCGTTGACCAGCACCGTGACCGGCAACTCCAGCCGGTAGAACTCATCCAGCAGCCGCCATACGCCGACCCGGTTGCCGTAGTCGCGCCAGGCGTGGTTCAGCACATCCGGCGGCGGTCCACCCGGCGCCAACTCGGCGCCCAGCCCCTCGTTGAATGCGAACACCTCGATGTTCAGTGCTATGTAAACCGCCAGCCGCCGACCTCCGGGCCAGTCCGGCGCCTCCCGTCCCACGATTGGCGTATAGGCAAAGCGGCCGTGACTTGGCCGTCGCGTCATTCGGCGGCCTGAGACGCCGGTGCGGCCGCCGTGATCGGCCGGGCGTTGGTCTGACCCAGGTACACCGCCGTGATCGCCATGCCGACCGCCGCTTGGGTCGGGTCGACCACCGGAATGCCCAACCGTTCGGCCAGCCGTTCGCGGTAGCGCGCCATGCCGGCGCACCCAAGCACCAGCACATCGGCGCCGTCCTGATCGCGCAGCTCGCCGCCCACCTTGACCATGCGCTCGAAGGCGCGAGCCTCGTCCGATAGCTCGACAACGCCAAGCTCGATCGCCCGGTCCCCGGCCAGTCGCGTCTCCACGCCCATCGCCCGGATATAGCGCAGATGACGCGGCACCGACCGGCTGAGAATAGCGATGATCCCGACCCGCTCGCCCAGGCTCATCGCCGTCAGCATGCCGGACTCGGCGATGCCGAACACCGGCTTGGTCGTCGCCTCGCGGGCGGCGTGCATGCCCGGGTCGGAATAGCAGGCGATGACGAAGGCGCTCGCCTCGGCGTCATGGGCACGCACCAAAGCCCGCACGTCGGCCGATACGTCGTCGACATGGCCTTGGCATTCGATGCCGGGAGGACCGTTCGGGTTGGTGACGCTGACGATCCCCGGCCCGCCGGCCAACCGCAACGGATCGAGCGCCCGGTCCATGGCCTCGGTCACCGCCTCGGTCGAATTCGGGTTGATGACGACAATCGGTTTGCGTTGGCTCATGACACGGTCCTTTCCCGGCTTCCGCGGCGGCGTTAGTCAGATAACGCCTTGGAGGCGATCTCGTACACATCCTTGGACAGAGTGGGCTGCCGCACCACACGGCGCAAGGCATCGGTCATCGCCCGGCGGCGACCGTCATCGAACTTCCGCCAGCGCACCAGAGGTTGAACCAGCCTGGCCGCCACCTGCGGATTGACCGGATCCAACGCCAGCACCTGATCGGCGAGGAAGGCATAGCCCGAGCCATCGGCGGCGTGAAACCGCACGGCATTGCCCATCGTGAAACCACCGATCAGCGCCCGCACCCGGTTTGGGTTGCGCCGATCGAACCCCCGATGATCGAGCAACCCCCTGACCCGCTCCAGGGTGCCGGGGCGGGCCGAGCCGGCTTCCAGCGCGAACCACTTGTCCAGCACGATGGGATTGTCCCGCCAACGGTCGTGGAAGGCCTGGAGAGCCATCTGGCGCTCTGGCCGATCCTCGTCGTTCAAGGCAACCAGGGCCCCCATAACATCCGTCATCGACGCGGCGCGCGCGGCTTGGGCGGCGGCACGGGCGATCCCCGCCGCGTGCTCCGAGGCCACCAGATAGCCCAAGGCCCGGTTCTTCAGGGCACGGCGGCCTGTCGCGGCGGTCGACAAATCGCCACTGGAGTCCTCACCCGCCAGCCGATCATACAGCGCGGTCCAGGCCTCGGAGAGCGCGTGCCCCACTGTCTGAAGCGCCAAACGCCGCGCCCGGTGCACCGCGTCGACGTGCCAGACCGCCATGGCTTGCCCGAGCATCGATTCACCGGGCAGGCTGAGCAGTTCGGCCAGAAACCCGGGCTCGAGCCGGTCGTCGACCAGGCTCGCCCGAAACGCATCCACCACCCGGTTGTCGAGGGTAGCCGGCCTGTCCGCCCGGATTGCCTCGACCATGGCCAGCAGGGCCCGGGTCGACAGGATCTGCAGCGCTTCCCAACGGCCGAACGGATCGTCATCGGCCGCTGCCAGAAAGCCAAGATCGTCGGCCGACCACTCCGCGTCCAGCGTCACCGGCGCCGAGAACCCGCGTAACAGCGATGGCACGACCCTATCCGCCACGCCCTCGAAAACGATGCGGCGCTGATCTTGTTCCAGAACAACGACCCGCTCGTCCTCTCCATCGGTGCCGGCGTTGTCACCGGCGATCCGAAGCGGGCGGCGCATCCCATCCGAGCCGATCAACGCCAGCCGGATCGGGATCGGCACCGGTAGTTTGTCCGGTTGTCCCGGCGTCGGCGGGGTGGTTTGCTGCACGTCCAGGGTCAGGGTTTCATCCACGGGATCATGCGTCCAGCGGGCGGTCACCCGCGGCGTGCCGGCCTGCGCGTACCACCGCCGGAAGTTCGACAGATCGGCGCCGTTGGCGTCCTCCATGGCGGCAACGAAGTCATCGCAGGTCACCGCCTGGCCGTCGTGGCGTTCGACATAGAGATCCATGCCCCGCCGGAACCCGTCCGGGCCCAGCAAGGTATGGATCATGCGCACCACCTCGGCCCCTTTCTCGTAGATCGTGACGGTGTAGAAATTGTTGATCTCGATATAGCTGTCCGGGCGTACCGGGTGCGCGGTCGGTCCGGCATCCTCGGGAAACTGCGCGGTCCGTAGCAACCGCACATCGCCGACCCGTTTGACTCCGCGATCATGCACATCGGCGGAGAATTCCTGGTCGCGGAAAACCGTCAACCCTTCCTTGAGCGAAAGCTGAAACCAGTCGCGGCAGGTGATTCGGTTGCCGGTCCAGTTGTGGAAGTACTCGTGCGCGACGATGCCTTCGATCCGTTCAAAATCCACATCAGACGCTGTCTCAATATCGGCCAGTATATATTTGTCATTAAATACATTTAGGCCTTTGTTTTCCATCGCTCCCATATTGAAATGGGAGACTGCGACGATCATGAAGATGTCGAGGTCATACTCGAAACCGTAGACCTCCTCGTCCCACCGCATCGACCGTTTCAACGCCCGCATGGCGTGGCCGGTACGCCCTTCGTTACCGTGCTCGACGAAGATTCGCAGCGCCACCTCCCGGCCCGAGGCGGTGACGAAACGATCCTCGGCACAGGCCAAATCACCGGCGACCATGGCAAACAGATAGGACGGTTTGGGGAACGGGTCGTGCCAGACCGCGAAATGGTGCCCGCCCGGCAGATCCCCGGCGTCGATCCGGTTGCCGTTGCTCAGCAGCACCGGGAACCGCGCTTGATCGGCCTCGATCCGCACGGTGTAGACCGCCATGACGTCGGGCCGGTCCGGGAAATAGATGATCTTGCGAAACCCCTCGGCCTCGCACTGGGTGCAGTACATCCCGCCGGACAGATACAGCCCCTCCAGCGAAGTGTTGTCCTGCGGTTTTATGCGGCTCTCGATCGTCAGCTCGAAGGCGCCGTCAACCGGCGGCAAGGTCAGTCGCTCCAGCTCCAGCACCCAGGCCTCGCGCGGGATCGTCTGGCCGTTCAGGGTCACCGCGATCAGATCCTGATCCTGGCCATCGAGGACAAGCGGCACCGATCCGGTTGTCGAGTTGCTGTTCGGCCGGCCGGTCAGGGTCGCCCGCACAACCGTCGCCAAATCGTCCAGCGCGATGGTCATGGATACGGTTTCAATCGAATACGCCGGCGGGGCGTAGTCGGCGCGCCGGATCGGTTGCGGCGGCGTGGAGGGGGCGTCTCGGTCCATGGGGAGCCTCGTCACAGGGCGCGGCCGCCGTCAGTTGGCCATCCAACCGCCGTCGACCATCAGGTTCTCGCCGATGATATAGCTTGCCTCGTCACTGGCGAGAAACAGCACGGCGTTGGCCACATCCGCCGGCCGGCCCAACCGCGGCCAGGGCGTGCGGGACTGCGAGTACGCCAGCATCTCCGGGGCGATCGCCCGGCCGGTCTTGCCGGTCAGGATCTTGCCGGGAGCGACGGCGTTGCAGACGATGCCGTGCTCGGCGTAGTCGCCGGCGATCTGCCGGGTCATGTAGACCACGGCCGCCTTGCCCACCCCGTAGTCGAAGTCGTTGGGCGCGCGGATCATGCCGTGTTGGGAGGAGATGTTGACGATCCGGCCCCGCACCTCGCCGATCAACTCCTGATCCAGCATGCGCCGCACCGCCGCCCGGCAACCAAGGAACACCCCCTTGGCGTTGACCGCCATCACCCGGTCCCAGTCCTGCTCGGAGGTTTCATGCAACGGCGTGTCGGTGCCGATGGCGGCGTTGTTGACCATGATATCCAGCCGGCCGCCGATCTCGACGGCTCGGGCGACCGCCGTCTCCAGGTCATCATTTCGGGTCACGTCACAGGAGTGAAAGACCGCTTGTCCACCCGCCGCCACGATGGTCGCGACCGTGGTCTGTCCGCCTTCACGCGGGGTCTCGGTGATATCGGCCACCACGACCGCCGCACCTTCTTCGGCCAACCGGATGGCGATCGCCTTGCCGATGCCCGAGGCGGCGCCGGTGACGACCGCCGTCTTATCCTTCAATCGCATGGAACCCTCCTGCCGGGCGGCACCTTAGGTGCCGCCCGAGGCGGGGTCCAGCAACGGAAGCGGCCCGAGCGTCAGGCCACCTTCATCTTGCTCAGATTTTCCCTCGCGACGGTGTAAGCCACCGCACAGTGGGCCGTGCAATAGGGACGGCCGGGCTCCACCTTCTCGCCGCAGAAACTGAAATCGTCGGTTTTCGGATCGCCACTCGGCCAGCTGCAGGTGTTGCGGTCCCACTGCTCCAGCGTCAACGGTACCGCCCGGCGGCGTTGGATCGGCGCCCGCGGCACCTTCGGCTTATCGCTGCGCACGATCGGCGACTGCCGCTTGGGCAACCCCATGCGGTGAACCTTGCCGACCACGGCGTTGCGCGACAACCCAAGGCGCAAGCCGATCTGGGTGATCGACAGACCCTCGCCCCACAGTATGACCAACTGCTCCAGGCGTTCCTCGTTCCAGACGCTTAGTTGATTGTCCGCCATCATCGCCTCCTTGGGCCGATCCGTGGTGCGGCGACTCCAACGACTCGCTCACCCCACATTTAGTGTTTCAATAGCAAGAGGCTACGTAATGTGGGGTGTCTTGCCAAGAGCGGACACAAGATTTGGCGTATTTTTCTGTGGATAACACTACAAATTGTCGATTCTGCGCGACTCGGCGTCACGTCTGGCTACGGTTCTTCCAATCGTCGAGCGCGACTCGGGGCAGATCGAACCGATTGTCGAGTCGCGAATAGCTGCCACCGAACAGCCGGCCGATCGGTCGCCACGCCTCGGAGACGTGCAGTTTCTGGGCGTCGATCAGATCGTCGCGAACATGAAAGCTCACCACCTCGCCCAAGACCACGGTGTGCTTGGAGCCGACCTGCACCAACGCGGAACGGACGCATTCCAGGCGCACCGGCGCCTCGGCGATGCCCGGCGGAGCGACGCGGGTACTCGGGGCCGGGGTCAGGCCGACCTCGGCGAACTCGTCGATCTCGGGCGGAAAATCGATGGCGGCCAGATTCATCTTCTCCGCCAGCGGCTCGTCCACCAGATTGACCACGAACTCGCCGGTGCGGCGGATGTTGAGGCCGGTATCCTTCTCCCGCCCGTCGTCCCACTGCTCCAGCCCCAGGGCGACCACCGGCGGCGCGTAGCCCACCGCGTTGAAGAAGCTGAACGGCGCGCAGTTCAGCATTCCGTCGGCACTGTGGGTCGACACGAAGGCGATCGGGCGCGGAATGACTAGCGAGCCGAGCAGCTTGTAGGCGTCACGCTCGGACAGGTCGGCGGTGGCGAAGTCCATCCAGTGGTTCTAGTGAGTCATGCCTGCGTTCACCAGCTTGAAACGCATCAATCCCCGCCGGTCGCCCACTGGTCGGGAACCAAGCCCCAGCCATTGCCGACCAGACGTGGCGCGGCCAGCCGGCGGTTGCGCTCGCGGATCAAATAATCGACCAGCGCCTGCGGCGCCGACACACCGGCGGCGGCCTCGGCATCGGGGTTGTAGTTGGTGTTGGTGTTAACGTCGTAGACGAACGGATTACCCCAGGCGTCGCGCGCGAACTCCACCCCGGCGATGTCGATACCGGCGTCGCGCAGGAACGCCTCGATCGCCGCCTCAAGCTCAGGCTCGACCGCGTCGTCCACCACGGTGAATACCGGCCCACCGGTTGCCGCCGCCTCCTCGGGGGCGCAGACATCGGCCGGGCACAGCTCGAAGGTGCCGCCGGTGTCGATCCGCACCGCGTAGAACAGCTTGCCGCCGATGAACTCGGCCCGGGTGACCGAGCCGTCGACCGTGGCGATATACTCCTGCAGCAGGGTGATGCCGTCGGTCGACCCCGGCAGGGTGCCGGCGCGAGCCCGCTCCGCCGCGTCGGCGGCGTTCTCGAACAACTGGATACCGAGCCCCTTGCCGCCGCGATTCGGTTTGACGATCACCGGGCCCGGGGCGAACCGCATCGCCGCCTCGGCCACCTTGTCGTCGCCCAGGGCCGCCACGGTGCGCGGCACCGGCACCCCGGCCCGCTTCAGCCACGCCATCTGCGCCGCCTTGTTGACCTCAAGCGCGATGGCGCCCGGCCCGTTGATCACCGGCCGGCCATGGGCCGCCAGCCAAGCGATCACCGCGTTGGCGAACTCCGGTGAATAGCGGTGGCCACGGCTGTGCGCCGAGGCGCTCATCCGGTTGTAGAACAGCCCCTCCGGCGGCGGCGCCGACAGGTCGATCGCACCCTCGGACAGATCCCAATCGACGAACGCCTCGCTCCGCGCCGCGAAGGCCCGCGCGAACGGCGGCAGCCATTCGGGATTCTCGTGGATCACATGGATCGGCGGCGGGGTCATCATGGCGGTCATGGCGGCGGTCCTTCGTCCGTGTCCCCATCAAGATTGGGGCAGCTTATATCCGCCGCAAGAACAAAGAACCGGCGCATGAAGCAGGTCGGCGGTGCCAGGATGGAACGAATACCGCTAGTCGGGGAACGGGCAGCCGATGAACGCCGCGATCAGCCGCGCCTGCTCGTCGAGCATCGGTCGGCCATAGTGCACCGGATGCCCCTTGGCCTTGGCCCGGGCCAGCAGCTCGGTCTCCTCCGGGATCATGATGATCTCGCTGACCACCGTGCCGGGGTCCAGCGCGTCGACGTCGATCGGCAGCGCATCGCCCGCGTGCAGGCCGAGCGAGGTGGTGTTGACCATGATGTCGAACCCGGCGGGAGCGATGTCGGCCGCGGTACCGGTGACGTCGCACGCGGGGAACGCCGCCCGCACCCGGTCCGCCAGCGCCGCGGCCTTGGCCACGGTGCGGTTGGCGATGGTGATGGCCGCCGCCCCGGCCTCGGCCACCGCGAAGGCGATCGCCATGCCGGCCCCGCCGGCGCCGGCCTGCAACACCCGCTTGCCGGTGAAATCGAAACCGCCCTTGGTCACCCCGGCGACATAGCCCTGGCCGTCGAAATTGTCGCCGATCAGCCGCCGGTCCTCGGTGAACCGCGCGGCGTTCGCCGCCCCGACCCGCCGGGCGCTGGCGCCCAACTCATCGCACAGTGCCATCATCGCCACCTTGTGCGGCACGGTAATGGTCAGTCCGCCGAAGTTCGGCATCACCTTCATCCCGGCGATCGCGGCCGGCAGATCGTCGGGCGTCACATGAAACGGCACCATGACCGCGTCGATGCCATAGGCCTCGAACGCCGGGTTGAACACCATGGGCGCGCGCACGTGATCGATCGGGTCGGCGATGATGCCGTAGACCGTGGTCTTGCCGGTGATGTTCAGGGTGGGCATCAGAACTTCACCAGATCGCCGCCCTTCAGGTCCAGCATCTGCCGGGCTTCGGTCGGGGAGGCCACTTCCAGGCTCAGAGCCTCGATGATGCGGCGGATCTTGCTCACCTGCTCGGCGTTGCTCTTGGTCAGCTCGCCCTTGGCGATGTAGAGGCTGTCCTCCATGCCAACGCGCACGTTGCCGCCGTTGATCGCCGCCATGGTGGTGAACGCCAGCTGATGCCGGCCGGCGGCCAGCACGCTCCAGCGGTACTGGTCGCCGAACAGCTTGTCGGCGATGCGTTTCATGTGCATCAGGTTCTCGGTGTCGGCGCCGATGCCGCCGAGGATGCCGAAGATGGTCTGCACGAACAGCGGCGGCTTCACCAGCCCGCGTTCGAGGAAGTGGGCGAGATTATACAGGTGGCCGACATCGTAGCATTCGTACTCGAAGCGGACGCCATGACCTTCGCCTAATTCCTTAAGAATGTATTCGATATCCTTGAAGGTGTTGCGAAAAATAAAATCACGACTGTTTTCCAGGAATTTCGGCTCCCACTCGTGCTGAAAGTCCTTCATCTTGTCGAGGATCGGGAACAGGCCGAAATTCATCGAGCCCATGTTGAGCGAGGTCATCTCCGGACTGGCGGTGAAGGCGGCGGCCAGACGCTCCTCCAGGGTCATCCCGTGACCACCGCCGGTGGTGATGTTCACCACCGCGTCGGTGTTCTGCTTGATGCGCGGCAGGAACTCCATGAACGCCTTCGGGTCCGGCGTCGGACTGCCATCGGGGTTGCGCGCGTGCAGATGCAGGATCGAGGCGCCGGCCTCGGCGGCGGCGATCGATTGCTCGGCCACCTCGTCGGCGGTGATCGGCAAGTACGGGCTCATGGACGGTGTGTGGATTGAGCCGGTCACGGCACAGGTGATGATCACTTTGTTCTGCGGCGCGGCCATGGTGTTTCCCCCTGGGTGGCATTTCCTGTCTGGGCGACACGGTAACGGCTTCCCCGGCTCGGTCAACGGGGCCGCGCGGCCGAGCGACGGAATTACCGTTGTGCCCCGTTGAGGGGAATAAGGCCGGACGACATCGGCCCTCACCCCAACCACGAGAGAACGATATGACCCGCAGCAAATACCTGACGATCGGCGCCGCCCTTCTGGCAACTGTCGCCGTACCCGCCCTGGCCATCGCT
Organism: Alphaproteobacteria bacterium; assembly: GCA_013203465.1. GTDB lineage: Bacteria > Pseudomonadota > Alphaproteobacteria > Thalassobaculales > Thalassobaculaceae > JABMNR01. The sequence continues at coordinate 17,297 of JABMNR010000117.1, read as the reverse complement.
CATGGCGGCGGCGACCGCGACGGCGCTACCACCTCTCCCCGTGCCGAGCGCATGATCGAGCGGTTCGAGGCGATGGATACGAACAAGGATGGCGTCGTCACCCGGGACGAACTCGCCGCCCACCGCGCCGCTCGGCTCAAAGCCGCCGACAGCGATGGCGACGGCCTGCTGAGTGCCGAGGAATTCGCCGCGATGCATGATGGCGGTAAAGTCGAGCGTGCCCAGCGGATGGTCCGGTGGCTCGATGGCGACGGCGACGGCAAGTTGAGCCTGGACGAGCTCGGCTTCATGGGTGGACGCATGATGGCGCACGTGGACCGCGACGGGAACGGATCGGTCGACAAGATCGAACTGGGCCGCATGATTGAGCGCATGGCACGCCACCACGGCGGCAAAGGCGGCTATCATGGTGGCCGCCACGGCGGTCACGACTGACCGACCGGCGGCGGTTGCACCATGCCCGAGGGCGGAATAGCGGTAGGTGGCGTTCTGGCTGGCACCATGACGAGCAGCGAACCCGAGGATCCGGACGCGGCGCTAATGCCGCGGATTGCCGAGGGTGATGCGTCCGCCTACCGCCTTTTGGTCGACCGTCATGCCGACCGGCTGCTGGCGTTCGCCGAGCGGCTGGTCGGCGACCGGGCCACCGCCGAGGACGTGGTTCAGGACTCTTATCTGTCACTGTGGCGCACGGCGGCGCGCTGGTCACCACAGGCCAAGGTCCGCACGTGGCTCTACCGGATCGCCCGCAACGCCGCCATCGACCGGGTACGACGCCGCAAACCCACGGTCGACCCGGAGACGGTGACGCTGATCGACCCAGGTGCTCGGCCCGACCGCGCCGTCATCGACGGCGATATAGGCCGGGCGGTAAGCGCCGCGCTGGACGCGTTGCCTGAACGTCAACGGGCGGCGATCGTCATGGTGCATTACGACGGACTGTCGGGCGCCGACGCCTCGGCGGCGATGGAGGTGTCGGTGGAGGCGCTGGAATCCCTGCTGGCCCGGGGGCGTCGCGCGCTGCGTGCGGCCTTGAGCGGCCAACGGGACGATTTGATCGGAGGCGAGAGATGATCGCGAAGACCAACACGATGACCGATGACCGCGTCCGCGCCCTGATCGAGGCGTATGGCGCCGATTCGAGCCGCTGGCCCGCCGAGGAACGCGCGAGCGCCTTGGCGCGGATCGCCGAGGTTGACGAGCTGCGTGTCGCCCTGGACGGCGCCCATGCGCTCGACGCCCTCCTGAACGCGGTACCGACACCTTCCCCTTCGCCGGCGCTGCGGATGGCTCTGAAAGACCTTCCTGACCAGCCACGCGGTAGCAACTGGTTCGGCTGGCTGGGCGCGTTCGCCGCGCCGTGGCAACCGGCCGCCGGGCTGGTCGCCGCCGGCGTCTTGGGACTGTGGATCGGCGTCACTCAACCGGACTTTCCCCTGCCGGCACTGTTGGACGCCTCACCCACCGCCGCCGAGGCCGATTTCGAAGACCCATTCGACGACGCCGCCGGATCGGCCATCGGCGCGGGCACTGGAGACTTACTGCGATGACCCGAATGCGGTTCTTAGTCCTGGCGTTGTTCGCCTCGCTGACGATCAACCTGTTCTTTGGCGGGCTGACCATCGGCCACTGGATCGAACGAGGCGGCCCGCGTCTAGGATGGTCGTGGGCAGAGGCACCGGACGGGCCAGGTCCGCGCTGGCTGCGCCGCACCCTCGGCGAGGACGGTATGCCCGCGCTGCGGGCTGCCTGGGAACGCCACGGCCAGGAGGCCGACGCCTTGCGCGACCGCGTTCACCAGACACGGTTGCAGGTGATCGAGGCGCTGGCCGCCGAGCCGTTCGACGCCACGGCCTATGCCGCCGCCCTGGCCAACATGCGCGATACCCGCGCGTTGGAACATGTCGGCATGCACGCGGTGATGGTCGACCTCACGCAAAACCTGACACCGGAGCAGCGCGCCCGTCTGGTCGAGCGCAGCCGAGCCTGGGCCGAACGCCGGGGCCGCCGCCATCGCCAGTAACCAGTTCACGCCAGTAACAAAATCACGCAGGCAACAAAGTCGCGCCGGGGGGCATCATCGACCCTATTGGGAGGACCCAGATCATGATCCGCCGCTTACTGACCGTTTCCGTCATGGGTATCGCTTTGAGCATGGCGGCATTGCCCGCGAACGCTCGCGACCAACGTGGTGCCCACGACCACAGCGCGTGGAGCCAAGGTCACGGCGGTAAGCGATGCCATATCGAAGTTTCCTACGACTGGCATGGCGCCATGCTGCGCAAGCGGGTCTGCGCCCACAAAAGACGTCACGGTTTCGCCTATGGCGCCCCGGTGGTAATCCGCAGACCACCCGTGATCGTCTTCCAGGAACCGCCTCGGGTGGCCTACCGGCCGGCACCGGCGCCAACACCCCGCCATGGCGGCCAGTGCCGGGAGTACTCGACCATCTCGACGATCAACGGCGAGCCGGTCGAGATCTACGGCACCGCGTGCCGACAGCCGGACGGTAGCTGGCGGATCGTGGCGGCGGATTAGCGGCTTAGCGCTTAGCGCCCTTCGGCCAGGGCGGTCGCGCGAATCTGGCTCAGGGTGCGGGCGACGGTCAGCGCCTCGGGGTCGACCTGGATTTCGATCACCGCCGGGATCCCGGCGGTTCGCGCCCGCTCGAACGCCGGGGCGAATTCCTCGGTCCGGGTCACCGTCTCGCCGTGCGCGCCATAGGCCCGGGCCAGCGCCGCGAAATCCGGGTTGCGCAGATCGGTGGCGCTGAGCCGGTTCGGATACTCCCGCTCCTGGTGCATGCGGATGGTGCCGAACATGCCGTTGTTCACCACCAGGAAAATGGTGTTAACGCCGTACTGAACCGCCGTCGCCAACTCCTGGCCATGCATCATGTAACAGCCGTCGCCGGACACCGAGACCACGGTGCGGTCGGGGTGCACCAGCTTCGCCGCCACACCGGCCGGCACACCATACCCCATGGAGCCGGAGGTCGGCGCCAGACAGGTGCGCCAACCCTTGTAGCGATAATAGCGATGGATCCAGGTGGCGTAGTTGCCGGCACCATTGGTGACGATCGTGTCCTCGGGCAGGGTCTCATCCAGCCAGCGGGCAATCGCGCTCATCTGTACGTCGCCGGGCCCTTCGATCGGCGCCCGCGTCGCCTCGTACTCGGCGCGCGCGACCGGGGTCTGTTCCGCCCAGGCGGAGGGGTCGACCGGCGGCATCGCCGCCACCGCCTTGAGAAAGGCGCGCTGGCTGGCGTGGACCGGCAGGTCGGCCTGATACACCCGGCCCAACTCATCGGCGCCGGCGTGCACATGCACCAGACCCTGGCGCGGGCGCGGGATATCGAGCAGCGCATACCCGCTGGTGGTCATCTCACCCAGCCGTGAGCCGATGACGATCAGCAGATCGCTGTCGCGCACCCGCGCGCCGAGCTTGGGATCGATGCCGATACCCACATGGCCGACATAGTTCGGATGCCGGTTGTCGAGATAATCCTGACAGCGGAACGAGGCGCCGACCGGCAGCGCGTTGGCCGCGGCAAAGCGGGCGAGATCCGCCGAGACACCGGCGTCCCATCCGCCGCCGCCGACGATGACAAACGGGCGCTCGGCCTTGGCCAGCAAAGCGCGGAACCGCTCCAGGTCATCGGGCCCGGGATGCGGTTCGGTCCGTTTGTAGGGATCGAAATCGGCGACGTCCGCGCGCTCGACCAACATATCCTCCGGCAAGGCCAGCACCACCGGGCCCGGCCGGCCGGAGACGGCGGTATGAAAGGCGCGGCTGATATATTCCGGGATGCGCGCCGGATCGTCGATCTGGGCCACCCATTTGGCCAGCTGGCCGAACATGCGGCGGTAGTCGACCTCCTGGAACGCCTCGCGGTCGACCATCTCACGTCCGACCTGCCCGACCAGCAGGATCATCGGCGTGGAATCTTGGAACGCGATGTGTACCCCGGCGCTGGCGTTGGTGGCGCCGGGACCGCGCGTGACCATGGCCACTCCCGGCTTGCCGGTCAGCTTGCCGTAGGCCTCGGCCATCATCGCCGCCCCGCCCTCCTGCCGGCAGACGATGGTGCGGATTTCCGGCGCGTCGACCAAGCCGTCGAGCACCGCCAAATAGCTTTCGCCCGGCACGGCGAACGCCATATCGACGCCGTGAGCACGCAGGCAATCGACCAGGATATGGCCACCGATCTTGCCGGCGTTGCGGCGATCAGTGTTCGATGGGTTCGTCGACATAGACATGATACCGCTGCGATTTGGGTTTTTCGAGATCCTCGGCGTTCACATACTGGATCGAGCTTTTGCCCTTGAGCTCGGACGGCAGGATCATGACCCGCACGAAGCGAGAGCATTCCAGCTCGCTCGCCTGCGCGAACACCGGCTCCGGCCCAGGCTCGAACCATGCCTGACCCGGCAGGTAATGGTGCGCCGTTCCGGCGGTGTCGATCCGGATCTGGCCCTCGCGCAGGACGCGGATGCCGGGGCCCTGGTGGACATGCGGGAACGCCTGACCGCCGATCGGAAACTTCACGCTGTCGCAGCGCAAAATCCAATCGGCCGAACTGTCCGGCCCATCCAGCGCGGCGGCAACATTTAACTTGGAGGTTATGCCCGGGTGCTCGGGAAGGATCGGCGGATCATCCTCGGCGGCGAGTTCCCAGCGCCAGATCACCGCGCCCTCCGGTCCGGCGGTGACGAGCACGGCACCGCAGCCGAACCACGCCGAATCCTCGTCGCAATGGGCTCCGTCGTCGGTGTCGAAGGCGCCGCGATGGCAATACAGCACGCGGCTCAGTGCCGGCAAAGGGGTGGTCAACGCGGTGTTGGGATCCAGATGGTCGACGATCTGCCGTAATTGATACCCCGTCGTGGACATGGCCCCTCCCGTCGATTTTGTTGGCCTCTGTCCCCGCCGTCATGGATCGCATCGGCGTCAGGCGACCGAGGCCGCTTGTTGCCTTTCTACACTACCGCGTTCGATCACGTAGGTTCGATCGAGAAGTCCGCGCAGATGAGTGTCGTTCGATTCCGCCACCAGTACGGACAGGCCCTCGCGCTTCAGATCGGCCAGCACGTCAGCCATCCGCCGAGCCAGCACCGGCGCGATCCCCTCGGTCGGCTCATCCAGCAACAGCAACCGCTCGCCGACCATGAGCGCCCGCGCCAACGCGACCAATTTCTGTTGGCCGCCGCTCAGGCTCATCGACGGACGATCGCGGAACTCACGAACCTCCGGAAGCAGCCCATAGATCCAGTCGAGCCGATCCTCCGGGTCCTCGATCCCGGTCGACCACACCGGCAGCATCACGTTCTCCTCGGCGGTCAACCCCGGGATCAGCTTGCGGTCCTCCGGCATGTAGCCGATACCGAAATGCGCCCGCTTGTAGTCATGCACCTTCACCAGATCATGGTGATCGAACAACATCTCGCCGGCCTTGGCCCGCAACAACCCCATGATCGACCGCATCAACGTGGTCTTGCCGGCACCGTTGCGACCGATCAACCCGCACATCTCCCCCGTCGGCACCGCCAGCTCGACCTGACGGAGAACGGGAACCGGTCCGATATCGACATCCAACCCCTTGATCTCAAGCATCGGCTCGCTCCCCGGCGCCGGCCGTGTCGTGGGTCGACCAGCCCTGTGGTTCACCACCGATCACGAACTCCTTCACCTTGGGATCGACCAACGCCTCGGCCGGCGCCGCGTCGCAGATGATCTCACCCTGATAGAAGGCGATAACGCGGCTGACGTACCGTTCGACGATCTCCATGTCATGCTCGACGAACAGGACGGTCACTCCCTCATCCTTCAACGCCCCCATGACGATGTCCATGAGGCCGAACTTCTCCTCGACGGAAATGCCGCTGGTCGGCTCGTCCAGCAACAGGATGCGCGGCCGCGCCACCATCGCCATGGCGATGTCGAGCAGCTTGCGCACCCCTTGCGGCAACGTGCTCGACACTTGATCCCGATACTCGACGATCTGATAGCGCTGCAGAATCGCATCCGCCCGCGCTTCCAAGTCGCCGCGCCGCAAGGGCAGAAGCGCCAACAGGCCGCGGGATTCGGCGATGCCAAGGGCGATCATCAGGTTGTCGAATACCGTCATCGTCATGAACACCTGGGCGACCTGGAACGACCGGCAGATCCCGAGCCGGGTAATCCGGCGCGGCGCCATGCCGGTGATGTCACGGCCCTCGAACAAGATCTGTCCCGTGCTCGGCCTCAGCCAGCCGGTTACCATGTTCACGAAGGTGGTCTTGCCCGCGCCATTGGCGCCGATGATGCCGACGATCTCGTGCTCGACCACCGAAATATTGATGTCCTTGGCCGCCGTCACGGCACCGAAGGTTTTGTTGATCTCGCGCGCTTCCAGGATCGCGGTCATCGCTTGTCTCCCCGGCCCGCCGCCAACCGGGTGATCAACGACCACACCCCGTCCGGCAGGAAGAAGATGATGATCAACAGCGTCGCACCGACGATCAGCTGCCAGGCGTATGGCAACCATTCAAACGCATAGGTCCGGATCAATTCGAAGATCAGCGAGCCGATGAACGGTGCCGCCACGCTGCCGGGGCCGGACAGGATGGTGACGAACACCAGCTCGCCGGAGACCGTCCAGTTGATCATGGAATCCGGATCGACCTGACCCAGGGAGATCGCCAGGAACCCGCCGCCCAACCCAGCGAGCGCCGCCGACATCACATATTTTCCGTGGATCGCCTCGGCGACCGAATAGCCGAGGTATTCGACCCGGATCTCATTGTCGCGGATCGCCGTCGTCAGGCTGCCGAGCACCGATTTGAGATACCGGTGCACCAACACCGCCACCGCCCAGCCGACCAGGCACAACCCCAGGAACAGGCTGACCAGAGTGACGCCGGCATCATCGGAGGACATCCCCAGCAGCGTTGGCGACAGCACGCTGAACCCATCGGTCGAACCCAGCGCCTCGGTTTTCACCACGATGCCATACAGCACCATCGAGAACGCCAGGCTGAGCATGGCGAAAAAGATCTCGCGGTACTTGCGGATGATGAAACCGAGGCCGACCCCCACCGCCGCCGAGGCTAGCGCCGCCGCCGGCAGGGTAATCAACACATCGGAAACACCAAACTCCTTGCCCAGCAGCGCCACGGTGTAGGCGCCAAGCCCGAAATAGAGCGCATGGCCGAACGACACCAGGCCGGTCCGCCACAACACCATCAAGCCGACGACCGCCAAGGCGCGGGAGAACGAGATCACCATCTGGTTCAACAGCCAGTCCGGCAGGAACACGGCGCCGGAGACGGCGACGATGGCGAACCCGATGGTCAGGCCGGGGATGGTCCAATCGCGCGAGGGTTCCATGGCCCGGGCCTCAGATCTTGCGGGCCTTGGCCGGAGCGAACAACCCCTCCGGCCGGAACACCAGCACCAACGCCATCACGCCATAGACCACGAACAACTCCACTTCCGGCAATTGGTGAACCGCGATGGCGCGGGCGATGCCCACGGTCAACGCGCCGATGATCGCCCCGGGAATGCTGCCCATGCCGCCGATCACCACGACGGCGAAGGACAGCACGATCACCTCGACCCCAAAGCCGGGCGCCACCGATACCGTGGGCGCCACATAGGCGCCGCCCAGCGCGCCGAGCACCGCCCCGAGCACGAAGGTGACGATAAACACCCGGGTGACATTGATGCCCATGGCGATCGACAGCTCGCGATCGTAGATCACCGCCGTCAGCAGCTTGCCCCACTTGGTCTTGGTCAGGCCGAGCCAAAGCGAGACGCCGACCACCACGGCAACAGCGATCAAGGTCAGTGAGTAGACATCCCGCTGGATGCCGCCGATCTCGACCGAGTCCAGATAGGCCATCGGCTGATAGGCGAAATACGGGTTGACGCCGAACACCAGCAGGATCACGTCCTCCAGGATCAGGAAGGTGGCGAAGGTCGCCAGCACCGTGATCACCTCGTCACGGGCGTACATGAACTGGATCAGGCCGCGCTCCAGGATCAGCCCCAGGATGACCCCGACCACGATCGCCGCCACCGCGATCATCAGGAAGGTGCCGCCGTCGCCCAACCCGGCGTCCGACCAGAGGCCGATCAAGTAGGCCGAGGTATAGGCGCCCCAGGCATAGAGGCTTCCATGGGCGACGTTCAGAATCTTCATCACCCCGAAGATGATGGTCAGCCCGACCGACACCAGGAACAGGTAAGACGAGAACACAAGACCATCGATCAGGATGGTGATGGCCGTTTCCATCAATGCGGCTCCAGCAGAGAGAATGCGGTGGCACGCCGGCCAGACGACAACGCGTCCGGCCGGCGGCCGATGATCACCGGATCAAAGCAGGTGGCTCAGCACTTGGCCCCCTTCATGCCGCCTTTGATCCAGTCCTCGCTGGTCGCGCCAGCCGGCGGCATGATGCATTCCGCCGGATAGAACTTCACATCGCGTACACCGGGCTCAGCGTCATCGGCATTCCAGTTCGTGATGCCGTAGACATTCTCGGTGACGGCCTGATGCCCGTCACCCAGCGCCATCTTGACGGTGGTCGAGAAGCTCTCGAACTCCAGGCCCTTCAGCGCCGCCATCACCTGATCCTGGCTCGGGAAGCCACCGGCCGCCTTGGCCGCCTTGTCATAGGCGATCTTGGTGGCGAGCACCGCCTGGCCGTACTGATAGGCCGGACCCGACGGATAGGTGCCATAACGATCCTTGTAAGTATTGATGAACCACTCGTTCAGGGCCGTCTTGCGGTCCCGCACCAGGATGCCGTACGGGCCCCGGGCGCCAAGGATCAACCCATCGGGCATCTTCTTGCCCAAGCGATAGGCCGCCGTGCCGCCCACCGTGAAGACGACTTTCTTCTGCTTGAACAGGCCCCGCGCGGTGGCCTGGAAGATGAACCCCTCAAGATCGCCGTCCCAGAACGAGGAGTGAATCAAGTCGCTCTTGTCCAGCGACAGGGCGGAAATCTCGGAGCCGTACTGGCCGGCGAAGATCTTCGGAAACTGCAGCTTGTCGGACGCCTTTGTCGACGGCATCAGCTGCTGCATCGACAGATCGAAATCACGCCAGCTGTCTTGACCCCAGGCGTAATTCTGATTGACCCCGGTATAGGATTTGACGTCCGGGAACATGTCCTTGACGTAGTGAGCCGCGGCCACGTTATCGGCGGTGGCGTGGCTCATGGTGCGGAACACGTACTGCCGCTTCGCTTCCTCGAAGACCCGCGGCGTACCGCAGACCGCGAACACCGTCAGCGTCTTCAACTCGTCGACCACCGGCGCCAGCGCCGCGCACGAGCCGGACGAGATGTAGCCGATGATCACGTTCATGCCGCGCTTCTGCACCAGATTGCGGTACTCCGCGACCTGCTTGGTGTTGCCACCGGACTCATCGATAAAATCGACCTCGATGGTGGCGCCGGCAAAGCCCTTGCTGTCGTAGGGTGCCGGCAGCTTGCCGTTGTTGATCGCGTCGATCACCATCTCGGCGCCGTTGCGCGCCGGCACACCGAACGGTCCGGCCGCCGGCCCCGACAGAAACGCCGGCACGGCAACTTTCACGGTATTCTGCGCCAGCGCGGATCCGCTCGCGGCCACCATGGCCGCCAGCCCGATCCCGGCCGCGCGAAGCATCGTCGTCTTGTTCATCTGTGTCCCCTTTTTTGACCATCGTGCGGCAAGCGCCGCTGGTCTCACGAAATCCGTCCCATAAACCACGTGCGGTTACCCCGCATCTTGTTTCCGCCAACGCGGCGGAGCGAGAGGGTAAACACGACGATGCCTCAAACGCAACGGAGCGCCGCTTGTCAGCATGCGCTACGGGCGGTACTCAAACGGCAACGACGCGTCAAATTACGTCGACACACACCGTCAAGGGAGAGCACCGATGGGCGTGCAACAGAATTTTATCGGCGGCGCCTGGACCGAGGGCGCCAACACCCGGGATAACGTCAATCCCTCCGATCTGGCCGACACCGTCGGCACCTACGCCCACGCCGATGCCGCCGGCGTCGCCAGCGCCGTCGACGCCGCCAAGGCCGCCGCGCACGGCTGGAACCGGTCGACACCGCAACAACGCTACGACGTCCTGGAATTCGTCGGCAACGAGATCATGGCCCGACGGGAGGAACTCGGACGTCTGTTGTCCCGCGAGGAAGGTAAGACCCTGCCCGAGGGAATCGGCGAAGCCACCCGCGCCGCGCAGGTTTTCAAATTCTTCGCCGGTGAGGCCCTACGCATCCAGGGTGAAAAGGTGGCCAGCGTACGTCCCGGCGTCGATGTCGAGATCACTCGCGAGCCGGTTGGCGTCGTGGGCATCATCACGCCGTGGAACTTCCCGATCGCCATTCCGGCCTGGAAGATCGCGCCGGCGCTGGCCTACGGCAACTGCGTCGTCTTCAAGCCCGCCGACTTGGTTCCCGGCTGCGCCTGGGCGTTGGCCGAGATTTTATCCCGCGCCGGTCTGCCGGAGGGTGTGTTCAACCTGGTGATGGGACGCGGTTCGGTGGTCGGCGAGGCGATCCTGAACGCCGAGGCCATTGGCGCGGTCAGCTTCACCGGCTCGGTCGCGACCGGCAAACACGTGGCCGCGACCTGCGTGAGCAGACTGGCCAAGGTCCAACTTGAGATGGGCGGTAAGAACCCATTCGTGGTGTTGGACGACGCCGATCTTGACGTCGCTGTCGGCTGTGCGGTGAACGGTGCCTTTTTCTCGACCGGACAACGCTGCACCGCTTCGTCCCGGCTGATCGTGACCGAAGGCATCCACGATCGTTTCGTCGACGCCGTGGTCGCGCGCATGAAGACACTGAAGATCGACGATGCCCTGGCCGAGGGAACCGATATCGGTCCCGTCGTCGACGAAACGCAGCTGCAGCAAGACCTTGATTACCTTACCGTCGGTCAGAAGGAAGGCGCGAATTTGGTGTTTGGCGGCGAGCGGTTGAATCGCGGCAAGGAGGGTTTCTATCTGCAGCCGGCGCTGTTTACCGAAACCGACAATTCGATGCGCATCAACCAAGAGGAAATCTTTGGCCCGGTGGCCAGCGTGATCCGGGTCAAGAATTACGAGGAAGCGCGCGCGGTCGCCAACGACACCGCTTTCGGGTTGTCCTCGGGTATCGCCACCACGTCGTTGAAATACGCCAGCGACTTCAAGCGCAACGCCGAGGCCGGCATGGTGATGGTGAACCTGCCAACCGCCGGCGTCGACTATCACGTGCCGTTCGGCGGCCGCAAAGGGTCGAGCTATGGACCGCGCGAGCAAGGCCGTTATGCCGCTGAGTTCTACACCACGGTCAAAACCGCCTACACCCTGCCCTGACCATTGAGGCCGGCGCCGGTGATCAACCGGTACCGGCCTCGACCGGTGGAGGTGCCAGTCCCGCGGGCAGTTGAGCGCGATCAAGTTTGGCGCCGTCGAAATTCGCCCCGTCAATGGCGCAGCCACCCATCTTGGCATGGGCGAGATCGGCACCGTCGAAATTCCCGTCGGCCAAACTCGCGCCGCCGAAATTGACCCGTGAGAAGATCGTTCCAGCCGCCACCACGCCGGTAAGATCGGACGGCCACTCCCCCTTCGGCTCACCCGTGCGCGGATCCAGCAGGTGCATTGGGCTCAAATTGCTTGCCTGAAGATCGGCGGAGGACAGATCGGCGCCACGGAAATTCACGCCGCGCAGATCGCAGCGATGCATTTGAGTTTCTTTCAAATCGGCGTTGGTAAACTTGGTGAACCGGAACGAGCAGCGTCGCAGATTGGCACCGGCCAAGTTGGCATCGGTGAAATCGGCGGCCGATAGGTCCGCACCCGACAGGTTAACGCCCGAAAGATCACGGCCCACGAAGCTTGCCGGCTCTCCCCTACGGCCGCCGGAGCTAATCCAGGCAAAATGCTGGATCACTAAGTGCCGAACGTCGAGTTCCAACTCATCCAAGCCAGACGCGATAACACAGTCGGTCAGGTCCGCGCCGGACATGTCGGCGCCATCGAGATGGCACGAACGCAGGTCGGCGCCGGTCAGATCGGTACGGGTCAACCGCGCGTCGGCGAAATTGACCTCTTGCAGGTTGGCGCCACGCAAACTGGAACCCACGAAGGTCGTGTGCTGCAGATTGGCGCCCTTGAGATTGGCGCGATCAAGGGTGGCTCCATCAAAATGGGCGTTGCGCGCGGTCGCCCCGATCAGGCTGGCCCGGGTCATGTTGGTGCGCGTCGCCTTCACATCGTTCAGGTCGGCGCCGTTCAGCAGAGTTGGCTGAAGTTCGCCGTTGCTGGTGCCGGCCATGGTCGAGCGAAAATCCGCGTCGGTCAGATCGGCCGAGGCCAACTTGGCCTGTTCCAAGTCGGCGCCACGAAAATCCGCCTTGATCAGCTTGGCACCGGTCATGTCCGCCGCTCGCAGGCGTGCGCCCGCGAGAATCGCCTCCGACAGATCGGCGCCAACGAGCTGTACGCCACGGAGATCGGCGCTGGACATCAATGCCCGCCGCAGATCGACACCATTCAGCAGGGCGCCGTTGAACCGGCCGCCCCGCATGTCGGCCCGCTCCCCTCCTGGGTAGTTGTTCAGGAAGTTCGCGTGCTTGCGAATCAGGTCCGCTGTCTTCCAATCGACACTGTTCGGATCGAACGCCACGGGGTCTCTTCCTTCACGCCTGTCGACGCAACGCTATGAGAATCACTGAATATTAGCAGATTTCAATCATCCAACCCAAACCTCGTCTCAACGTCGGCTCGAGTCTCCAACACCATTTGAAACCGATCGGCGGCGTAGCGCACATGCGACAACTGCAGCGCGGTCCCCACGCCGTCGACGTTCAACGACTCCGCATACAGGATCGGACGCGTACGCGGTTGTGCCAGAACCTCGGCGTCACGCGTGTCCGGCATACGCGCGGTCACCTTGGTCACCGCGCGTTCGTAATCACCAAAGCCATGGTGTTCCATGACCGCCGTGACCGAATGATTCGGCTCGTAAGCCGCCGCGAAATCCGGGAATAATTTGGCTGGAAACCAATGCTCGCCATAGGAGATCGGCCGGCCGTCAACCTCACCCACGGTCTCCAACACGACCACCGCCGTCCCCGGCTTCAATCGCAACGCCGCCGCTGTCTCGCGATCCGCCCGCGTCCGTCGCAAAGACAGGCTACGGCCGCCGGGCGCTCGATTGGCGCGGCGTACGTTCTCTGTAAACCGGGTGCGGCGGCCAACCAGGTATTCCAGAACATTCTCACGAACGAAGATTCCGCGCCCCTGCTCGACCCGCAGCAACCCACGGTCAGCCAGGGACGACACCGCCCGGCGCAAGGTGTGTCTATTGACCCCGAAGCGGTGCGACAACATCGCCTCCGTCGGCAACCGGTCGCCCTCTCCCCACACACCGTTGCGGATATCGGCCGCGAGCCGATCCTCGATCTGCCGCCAGACCGCGATACCCGAGGCCCGCTCGATCGGGACCATGGCCTCACCTGTCACGAAAATTTCACCACGAGACACTTTACAGCGGCCGTTTGCTCGGACATGTTACCGAAATGGATATGGATGTCTAGACAAATTTACGAGTGGTCGATGAGCAACGAACATCCCGTGCCGTCGGAGCAGACGGCCGAACAACAGTCACGGCGGCGCTGGATGTCGGTGCTGTCCAAGGCCGATTTCCCGGATCTCGACGCGCTCTGGGGCAACCTGCCGTCCAAGCCGGCCTGGACCGTGGTGCGGCCGCCGGAAATTGGCATGGTGATGGTGCGGGGCCGCGCTGGTGGTTCGGGTGGACGCTTCAACCTTGGCGAGATGACGGTGACCCGCTGCGCGGTGCAACTCGACGACGGCGCCCTCGGCTTCGGCTATGTCATGGGGCGCAACAAGCCGCACGCGGAACTGGCCGCGGTGGTGGACGCGATGATGCAGACCCCGTCACGCCGAGACACCTTGGAACGGGTGTTGATCGCGCCACTGTCGCTACGCCACGACGCGCGCACCGATCAACGTGGCCGCAAGGCGGCCTCCACCAAGGTCGAGTTCTTCACCGTGGTCCGAGGAAGCTGAGCATGACCCAGACCGTTGGCATTCGACCCGGCTTCAGCGACCCGGTGATGGGCGCGCAACGCAGTTTCCGTGCGGTCCTGGACGCGATGTCCCGCCCCGGTGTGATTCGAAGCACCTCGACCGGCAATCCCCCACCGGTGCCGCTTAGCGAGGCGACCGCCGCGATCTGCCTCGGTCTGGTCGATCACGACACCCCGTTGTGGCTGGCGCCGGCGTTCGATCGTCCGGAGGTGACGGCTTTTTTGAGGTTCCACTGCGGTTGCGCCATCATCGACCGACCGGCCGACGCCGCCTTCGCCATCACGACCGGAGCGGACCTACCGCCGCTCGGCGATTTCGCGCTTGGTGACGACGCCTATCCGGAACACTCGACCACGGTGATTGTCCAGGTCGACGGCCTCGGCACCGATGGCGGTCTCACCCTGTCCGGTCCCGGCATCGAGACAACCCACCGTCTGACGGTGGAAGGCGTGCGTGCCGGGTTGTGGGACGACTGGGCCGCGAACCGTGAACTGTTCCCGCGCGGCGTCGATCTGATCCTGGTGCACGGAGCCAAGCTTGCCGCCCTGCCCCGCACCGTCGCCGTCGATACGCCAAAGGAGGATTGAGCCATGTACGTTGCGGTCAAGGGTGGCGAGCAGGCCATCGAGAACTCGCAGAAACTGCTGGCGGAGGAACGGCGCGGCGACACCGGGGTACCGGAGCTGTCGCTCGACCAGATCCGTGAGCAAATGGCCCTGGCGGTCGACCGGGTGATGACCGAGGGCTCGCTTTACGATCCCGAGCTGGCCGCGCTCGCCATCAAGCAGGCGTGCGGCGATCTGCAGGAGGCGATCTTCCTGCTGCGCGCTTACCGCACCACCCTGCCCCGCTTCGGGGTGAGCGAACCGATCGATACCGGCCACATGGCGATCCGTCGCCGTATTTCCGCCACCTACAAGGACCTGCCCGGCGGCCAGGTGCTGGGGCCGAGCTTCGATTACACCCACCGTCTGCTGGACTTCGCCCTGGCCGCCGGTGACACCCGGCCGGTAGCCGATATCGCCGAGCAAGCCGTCGACAGCGGCATGCCCCGGGTCACCGACATCCTCAACCACGAGGGGTTGGTCGAGGTCGAGGAGCCTGAGAGCGACGATACCCCGGTGTTCGACCTGACCCGGGAGTCCCCCCGCTATCCCGCCGACCGGCCGGCGCGGCTGCAGAATCTGGCGCGCGGTGACGAAGGTTTCCTGCTCGCGCTCGGCTACTCGACGCAACGCGGCTTCGGCAACAACCACCCGTTCGCCGGGGAGATCCGCCTGGGCGAGGTAGCCGTCGAGTTCGCGCCCGAGGAGCTTGGTTTTCCGATCGAGATCGGCGAAATCACCGTCACCGAATGCCAGATGATCAACCAGTTCAAGGGCTCGGCCAGCCAACCGCCGCAATTCACTCGCGGCTATGGCCTGACCTTCGGTCACTGCGAGCGCAAGGCGATGTCGATGGCGCTGGTCGACCGGGCGCTGCGGGCCGAGGAATTCGGCGAGCCGGTGGAGGCGCCGGCCCAGGACGAGGAATTCGTCATGGCGCATTCCGACAATGTGGAGGCGTCCGGGTTCGTGCAGCACCTGAAGCTGCCGCACTACGTTGATTTCCAAGCCGAGTTGGTCACCGTACGGGCGCTGCGCAAACAGGCGTTCGCGGCGGCCGAGGTCAATCCCGTTTCCGATGCCGCCGAGTGAGCCCGCGATGAGCACCGTCATTCAACATCCCAGCGCCCAACACCCCAGCGCCGCAAAAACCGAGACCACGCCCGTGGCTATGATCGAGGGCTACAACTTCGCCTACCTGGATGAACAGACCAAACGCATGATCCGGCGCGCCATTCTCAAGGCCGTGGCGGTGCCGGGGTATCAGGTGCCGTTCGGCTCGCGCGAGATGCCGTTGCCCTATGGCTGGGGCACCGGTGGTATTCAGGTCACCGCCGCGGTGATCGGCCCCGACGATACCCTCAAGGTGATCGACCAAGGGGCGGACGACACCACCAACGCCGTCAACATCCGCCGCTTCTTCGCCAAGACCGCCGGTGTCGCGACGACGGAAAAGACCGCCGACGCATCGATCATCCAGACCCGTCATCGCATTCCGGAGAAGCCGCTGACCGAGGAACAAATCCTGGTCTACCAAGTGCCGATCCCCGAGCCCCTGCGCCAGCTGGAGGCGCGCGAGACCGAAACCCGCAAGATGCACGCGCTTGAGGAATACGGCGTGATGCACGTCTCGCTGTACGAGGACATCGCCACGTTCGGCCGCATCACCCGGTCGTACAACTATCCGGTCAAGGTCGCCGATCGCTATGTGATGGCGCCGAGCCCGATCCCGAAATTCGATAACCCCAAGATGAACCGCATGCCGGCCCTGCAGTTGTTCGGCGCCGGGCGGGAAAAGCGCATCTACGCGGTGCCGCCCTACACCAAGGTCGAATCCCTGGATTTCGAGGATCACCCCTTCACCATCGAAAGCTGGGAGGAGAACTGCGCGCTGTGCGGCGCCACCGACAGCTATCTCGACGAGGTCGTGATCGACGACAAGGGCGGCAAGATGTTCGTCTGCTCCGACAGCGACTATTGCCAAGAGCGGCGCGAGGCCGGTCACGTCGGCGACGGCGGCCCGCCACACACGGAGAGCGACGGCCGATGACCAGCAACCGCACCCCCCTGTTGCGCGTCCGTGATCTGACCCATCGCTACGGCCGCCATCTCGGCTGCGCCGAGGTCAACTTCGATCTGTACCCCGGCGAGGTCCTGGGCATCGTCGGTGAATCCGGGTCCGGCAAGACCACGCTGCTGCAATGCATCTCGGGTCAGATGCAGGCCAGCGAAGGCATGGTCGAGTACCTGACCCGCGATCAGGGGCCCGTGGACATCTACGCCATGAGCGAGGCGCGCCGCCGCCTGCTGATGCGGACCGATTGGGGCATCGTCTATCAGAACGCCCGCGACGGCTTGCGTATGAAAGTCTCCGCCGGCGCCAATGTGGGTGAACGGCTGATGGCGATCGGCGACCGCCACTATGGCCATATCCGCGACGAGGCGGTCGACTGGCTGCAACGGGTGGAGATGGACATCGGCCGGATCGACGACATGCCGGCGACCTTCTCCGGCGGCATGCAACAGCGGTTGCAGATCGCCAGCAATCTGGTGACCAAACCGCGGCTGGTGTTCATGGACGAGCCGACCAGCGGCCTCGA
>JABMNR010000116.1 GCA_013203465.1 Alphaproteobacteria bacterium | reverse complement strand
GGGATGATCCGATCGGCCGTGGTGATCCCGAGCTCGGCCATCAGTGTTCCCCGCACACGCGGGGATGATCCGCCGAGGCCGATTGGAACG
The DNA here is from genome assembly GCA_013203465.1 of Alphaproteobacteria bacterium. Taxonomy (GTDB): domain Bacteria; phylum Pseudomonadota; class Alphaproteobacteria; order Thalassobaculales; family Thalassobaculaceae; genus JABMNR01. The sequence goes on along the minus strand of JABMNR010000116.1, from coordinate 7,670 downwards.
ATGGTCATCAGCTAGTGTTCCCCGCACACGCGGGGATGATCCGCTCTCTCTGGCAGTGCGCGTCGATCTCGCAGAGTGTTCCCCGCACACGCGGGGATGATCCGGGTCGCTAAAAAATCACAAAACCGCAATGCAAAACTTGACTATTTGTCAATTTATGAATACGCTCCGTTTGCACGCGGATGGAGCTTGCGGATTGCCGCCCAAACCTGGATTTCATGCGCAACTAGCTCTGCTGCAAGAGGTTTTCGCGCAATCGCCCACAGTCAAGTACTACGTCCACGCGCAAGATCAAATGCGCGATCGCCGTATAGCCCGCCAGGACGTTCGGTCGGCATTGGCGAGCGGAGAGGTCGTGAGTACAGAGCTTGCTTATGAAACGGAGGAGCGGTGGAGAGTAAAGGGGTATGATGTTGACGGTGACGCCTTGATCGTGGTGATCGAGGCTATCCAGAGCGGCGGCGACACCATCGTCGTGGTTGCCGCATTCCCGCCCAAGGGGCGGCGCTAGGAGAGCAAGGATGGCACCACATAGGGACATCTTGGGCCGATACGAAGACGATCTCTTCGGCATTCCAGTGGTCATTCTAAACGCGGTCATCAAAGAGACCGATTCACGGGGCAACGAAACAATCACTATCCCGGACGAGGAAGGGCTTGCCGCAGCCATCGCGATGGCGCGCGCCCTGTGTCCGATTAAGCTACAGGCGGACGACATCCGAATGATGCGCAAAACGCTTGGCATGAAAGCGAAAGACTTTGCCGGGGCCCTGGGCATTTCGCCCTCCCGAGTGTCTCGGATGGAAAAGAACACTCAGGGCCTAGGCCCCTTTTCCGAGCAAGCCATTCGGCAGTTCGTTTGCGCGAGGTTGAAGCGGCAGGCTCCGGCCATCAACTACGACCCCGCTGAAATCGCCACCATGGAGATCGTTGAAGGTGACGTGACGGCGATTGAATTCGAGAGGGTTCGGCTAAAGATGGCCGAATCCCAAACTAAAACCGACGAATGGGACTTGGCTGCGTAAGCGTCCCAGCGGTGGTGCGCCAGGCCCCGCCCTTACGTGTTCCCTGCACACGTGAGGGTGAATTCAGTTTCGTCCACCGGTTGCTTGATCCGGCGCGATTCGCACGGTAATGAAACATTCTCGCGGATGTGCGGGATGATCCAGGTTACCGGAAGAAGAATAACCTGTTCCCCGACTTCTCGGGGATTATCAAAGGGTTATAGTTTAAATGATAAAACTTAAGGGTTAACTGAACAAGAAAGTATATTCAGCTTGACACCGGCTCCCGCCAAACCTACGCTTCTACCCACCGCAAAGACCGCTGCGGTGGGTAAGTTAAGGAGCAACCATGAAACGATGGAGGCGTAGTAGGTCGATGATCCCCGAGTTCGGGGCAGCCAACCGCTTATTACCCTTGCCGTGAAGGGCTTCCGGTGTCGCGGCGGCATCCGCGACACCGGTAAGTCTATATTTCGTGCCGCACTGCCGTCAAATCCTCCATGCGCCAGATCGCGCTTGGCTATGCCGTGCAATCGTGCCAATAATCATTGGTTATCTTTCAGGGTGGGGTTTTCGTCGCAATGGCATTCAACCTGATCCATGACGCGTGGATTCCGGTGCGCCGCGCCGGCGGCGGACAGGCCATGGTGCGGCCGGCCGAGGTGGTGGCCGGGATCGACCTGGACCCGGTGGTCGCGGTGGCGGCGCCCCGGCCGGACTTGACCGGCGCGCTGACCGAGCTGTTGGTGGGCCTGCTGGCGGCGGCCGCCACGCCGGCGGATATCGACGAATGGCTCGACTGGTGGCAGGCGCCGCCGAGCCTGGACGATCTCGAGACACGCTTGGCGGCTATTGCTCCGGCCTTCGATCTTGACGGTGACGGGCCGCGCGCGTTCCAGGATCTGGCCCGCCTGGAGGACGCGGGCGGCGAGCCGAGCGGCGTCGAGCGGCTGTTGATCGACGCGCCGGGCGACCAGTCCCTGCGCAACAACACCGATTTGTTCGTCCGTCGCGGCCGTGTGAGCGTGCTGTCGCGGGCGGCGGCGGCGGCGGCCCTGGTGACACTGCAGACCTATGCCCCTGGAGGTGGTCGTGGACATCGCACCTCGCTACGCGGTGGCGGTCCACTGACGACGTTGGTGGTTCCAGACACGGGCGAAGCGATGCCACCTCTGTGGCGGACGCTGTGGGCCAACATCCCGATTGGCGGGCGCACGGGTGGCGGCGAGGCTCTCACACCAAGGGTCTTCCCATGGTTGGCACCGACACGGACCTCCGAGAAGGGGGAGGTGACGACACCGCTCGACGCCGATCCGCTGCAGGTGTTCTTCGGCTTGCCGCGTCGCATTCGGCTGTTGTTCGAACCGGCGGCGAGCGGCGAAACCTGCGACCTCTACGGCATCACTGACCCGGTGGTGGTGCGTGGTTTCGTTGCCCGACCGTATGGTGTGAACTATGAGGGCGGCTGGCGCCACCCGCTGACCCCGCACAATCTCGACAAGCAAAGAGGGCCGTTGCCTCGCCATGGATCGCCGGGCGGAGTGTCTTATCGATATTGGCTCGGCTTGGTGCAGGATGCGCGGGATGAGAAAAGCCCTCGGCAACCCGCCGCCTGTGTCCGTCAGTGGCGCGAGGAACTCAGCATCGAGTTGGACGACGTACCGGGCATGCGGTTGCGCGCCTTCGGTTATGACATGGATAAGAAGCAGATTATGAAGGCACGGTGCTGGTACGACAGCACGATGCCCGTCTTGCCGGCGATCGATCCACTGTTTCGCACCCGCCTAGACGCCGAGGTGGCCGTGATGGTGACGGCGGCACAGGAAGCCGCCACTACCACTGCGCGGCAAATCAAGGCCGCGTTGGCGGTGCCGCCGGATACCGCCGTCATCGAGGAACGTTTCTGGCGCGCGACCGAAACGGCCTTCGCCACTCGGCTGTCGGTTCTGGGCGAGGTGGTCGGCGATCGTGAGCGTGTGGATGCGGTGCGGCTATCCTGGCGTGATGTGCTGCGGCGAGAAGCGATGCGGGCGTTCGATGCGTCGGTCGATCCGGTGACTGTGCTGATCAAGCACATGGCGCGCGTGGTTAAGGCGCGGACCGACCTGCTGCGCGCTTTCTCCGGCAAGGGGCGGATTGCCCAGGTGCTGGATTTGCCGTTGCCCTCACTCAAAGAGAAGGCCGGTAAGGATATGGTGAGATGACCGATGCCCCTATGAAGGGTCCTGAGACAACCGCGCCACCTTTCGCCGACCCGCCTTTCGCCGACACGGTGTGGCGGTGGTGGTCGGGTTTGCAGGAGGACCCGAGGACTAAACGCCCGGCGGATCGTGCCACCCTCGCCGAGCTTCGCCGTGCGCGGGGTCTGTCGGACGTGGTGATGATCCCGGCGTTCCAAGAGCTGTGGCGCCGCGTCGGCCGGCCGACGGCTGAAAGGGCGGAGCGATTGGCATTGGCCGCCGCCGTCGTGGCCCACGTTCGGGTCCACTCAGGTGTTCCGTTTGCGCGCCAACTCGGCCCACGCGACGTCAGGGATGCGACGACGGCAACCCTTAGTCCCCTACGGCTACGGCGCGTGCTGGCGATCGACGACGGCGAGGCCGAGGTTCTGCGCACCGCGTTGATCCGGCTGGTCAAGCACGCCGGCGGTGTCGCCAACGTCCGGGATCTCGCCGACTCGGCTCTGTATTGGACCGAGAAGACACGTATCGCCTGGGCATTCGCCTATTGGAACGGACCCCAACCAGGCGCCACCTCGGCGGAAGACGCGAAAGCGGAACAAGAACCAGAACCGACGGGAGAGACCGGATGACCACTTTTCTTCAGCTTCATCTGCTGACCGCGTATCCGCCGTCGAACCTGAACCGGGACGATACCGGCCGACCGAAAACCGCCCGGTTCGGCGGCAGCGAGAGGCTTCGGATCTCCTCGCAGTCGCTCAAGCGCGCGTTCCGAACGTCGGAGGTGTTCGCCCAACATATCGGCGACCATATCGGCACCCGCACGAAGCGGATGGGCGAGGAGGTGTTCAAGCGTCTCGTGGCCGCCGGGTGGAAGGAGAACAAAGCCACCGACCAAGCGCGCGCGATCGCCGGCCAGTTCGGTGAGCTGGAGAGCGAGAAAGACGAGAAGCGCCGGCTCCTCACCCGTCAGCTCGCGCATCTGAGCCCGGAAGAGATCGCGGCCGTCGACAGCTTGGTTGATCGGCTCATTGCCGGCGAAGAACTTGACGAGGATGCGCTAAAGGTCCTGACTGGCGACCACAAAGCGGCGGACATCGGTATGTTCGGCCGTATGCTCGCCGCTGATCCGCTCTACAACCGCGACGCGGCCGTGCAAGTCGCTCACGCCATCACCACCAACCGGGTCATCGTCGAGGATGACTATTTCACCGCCGTCGATGATCTCAACAGGGGTGACGAGGATCGCGGCGCGGGACACGTGGGCGAGGCTGAATTCGGCGCCGGTGTGTTCTACCTCTACATTTGCATCGACCAGGATTTGCTCGCACGCAATCTTGGTGGCGATAAAACCCTGGCGAGCGCGTCGCGGACCGCTTTGGTTGAAGCGGCGGCGACGGTGGCGCCACGCGGAAAGCAGGCAAGTTTCGCCAGTCGCGCGCATGCAAGCTACATCCTGGTCGAGCGTGGCGATCGGCAACCTCGATCCTTGGCCGCCGCCTTTCTCGATGCGGTGCCGGCTGGAGACCACGTGATGCTGTCGATTGATCGGCTGCGCGACACGCGAAAGAAATTCGACGATGCATACGGCGTTGTCGACGAGACGGCGGTGGAGATGAGCGTGCCCGAAGGCAAGGGTACGTTGGCGGAGGTTCTTGAATACGTCGGCCGATGATGGGTGACGATAGGAAAGACGCCGCGATGACGACATTTCTGGTGTTTCAGCTGTTCGGTCCACTAACTGCTTGGGGCGACATCGCGGTTGGTGAACGCCGCGCGGTGGTGGAGCGGCCATCCCGTTCGGCCGTGCTGGGCCTTCTTGCCGGAGCTCTTGGTATTGAGCGGAGTGATGACGACGCCCATGCCGAGCTTGAAGGCGGCCTTGGTTTGAGCGTGCTGGCGACCCGATCCGGAACGCCAATGCGCGATTTCCATACGGCCCAGGTGGCGAAGGCACGGCGGAAGCAATCCTTCGACACTAGACGCGCGGAACTTAGCGAGGGTGACCTATCGACCATCGTATCCTGGCGAGACTACCAAACCGATGCGGCGGCGTGGGTCGCTGCGGTCGTGCGCGACGGCTCGGCATTGACAGCTGAGAGGCTCGCCGCTGCGATGGAGCGTCCGCATTACGCTCCGTTTCTTGGCCGGCGATCCTGTCCACCAGCCTTGCCGTTCGCCCCGACTGTCCTGGAGGCGGAGCACGCGGTGGGCGCTTTTGCGGCTTATCACCAAGCCACGGCGAAGTCGGCGATCGCTGCAGTCCATGGCCCAACCGATGCCATGCTCTACTGGGACGAGGATGTGCCGAGTGGCCTCGACGCTGAACGTTGGCTGGTCCGCCGTGACACTGTTGTCTCACGCCGCCGCCGGCAATTCGCCGAGCGGCGGGAAGGTGTGGCACGCGTGCCGGCGAACGTCTTTGGGGAGGTCGGCTGATGGCTTATTTCAGCCGGATTGCGCTTCGCCAGGACAGCGGTGGAGCGGGAGCATTGGCCGCCGTGTTGCGCGAGGTGGCAACCGATCATGGCGGGGCCCATCGCCTAGTTTGGTCGCTTTTTTCCCGGGATGGAAACGAGACGCGGGATTTTCTGTTTCGCCAAGAGCCGGGAACACCGGGACGGTTTCTGACGGTTTCTCAGCGTCCGCCCGTTGACCGCCATGATCTTTGGGTGATCGACACCAAGGACTATGCTCCCGCGATCCGGGATGGTAGCCGATTGCGCTTCATCCTGCGCGCCAACCCCACGATTTCGCGACGCGATGGGCAGCGCGAACAACGTCACGACGTGGTGATGGATGCCAAGACCCAGGCGCGCCAGGCTGACAAGACCATCGCTACCGACACCATGATAAACGGCGCGGCCACCGAGTGGCTCATCAAGAAAGGGGATCGTCATGGCTTTACGGTCTCCCCCGGGAACGTGGCGGTGGATGGTTACACACGCACGGTATTCCGCCATGTCAATCGGCATGGAAAACACGGCGACATTGTACTTTCCAGCGTGGATTTCGATGGCAGCCTCGGTGTAACCGACCCGGACCGGTTCGAACGTGCCTTGGTGAATGGCATCGGTAGGGCTCGAGCATTCGGCTTCGGTCTGTTGCTGGTCCGCCCGGCGCGGTAACGGACGATGTCCGGTGCGTTTCTACCTCCGCCGCGTCCGATCCCGATGCGCGAACGCGCGAGCCTGTTATTCTTGGAGCGTGGCCGACTGGACGTTGTCGATGGCGCCTTTGTCCTGATCGACAAGTCCGGTGTGCGCACACACATCCCGGTCGGTGGCATTGCGTGTCTGATGTTGGAGCCTGGAACTCGGGTATCGCATGCGGCAATCTCATTGGCGGCGCGCGTTGGCTGCTTGTTGATATGGGTTGGCGAGGCGGGTGTTCGGCTCTACGCCGCGGGTCAGCCGGGCGGTGCCCGGTCGGATCGTTTATTGTACCAAGCGCGCCTCGCACTCGACGATGAGGCGCGGTTGAAGGTGGTGCGAAAGATGTATGCGATGCGCTTTGGCGAACCGGCGCCTGAGCGCCGCAGTGTCGACCAGTTGCGCGGCATCGAGGGACAGAGGGTCCGTCGCACCTACCAACTTTTGGCACGGCAATATGGAGTCCCCTGGACATCCCGGCGTTACGACCCGGCGGATTGGGGCGGTGCCGATATCGCCAATCGTTGCTTGAGCTCGGCGACCGCGTGCCTTTACGGCATCACCGAAGCGGCGATCCTGGCGGCCGGATACGCACCCGCGATTGGTTTCCTGCACACCGGAAAACCGCAATCCTTCGTCTACGACATCGCGGATATCATGAAATTCGATACGGTGGTGCCTGCGGCGTTTCAGATCGCGGCGAAATCACCGGCCGAGCCGGAACGCGCCGTGCGTTTGGCCTGTCGCGATCTATTTCGTGAAAAGAACCTGCTTTCCAAGCTGATCCCGATGATCGAGGAGGTGCTGGCCGCCGGCGGGCTCGATGTGCCCGCTCCCTCGCCCGAAGCGCAAGACCCCGCGATCCCCGAAGCCGAAACCTTGGGCGATGCTGGTCATCGTGCTTGAGAACGCGCCGCCTCGCTTACGCGGGCGGCTGGCGGCGTGGCTCTTGGAGATTCGCGCGGGCGTGTATGTCGGGCAGTACTCAACCAGGGTTCGGACGATGATCTGGGAGCAGGTTCTGGCGGGGATCGGCGACGGTAACGCGGTGATCGCCTGGGCCGCGCGAAACGATGCCGGTTTCGACTTCGAAACGGCGGGTCGCAACCGGCGCGTCCCGGTCGAACTCGATGGACTGAAATTGGTCTCTTTCCTGCCACCCGAGGGTACCGCTCTTGACCCGGATGACGATGATGGATGAAGCTGTTCTTGGTGCTGATTTAGTTGGTAGCTTTTTGGACATCGTGAAATCATTTTGATAACAATGGCTTCTAGCCAGAGTGGTCCCCGCACACGCGGGGATGATCCGTCCCGGTCCTGGCGCTGGCGCAGCT
>JABMNR010000115.1 GCA_013203465.1 Alphaproteobacteria bacterium | reverse complement strand
GTCCTTTTTCGACCGGATCACGCTTCGGGCGACCGTCAGATGCAAGCTGATTGCATGTGATACCGATCCGAGGCACACTTTTTGGGTTGGGAGGATCTCATATGGAGAATCTCGGATAAAGCTCATTGTTGAGGATGCCGGCTAAAGACAAACACCGGTTCATGCTGGTATCGGCATCGGCACGTACTGGAGTCGTATCTGGAATGGCGGAGTCGGTTGGTGTGCGCTAAGGATGGTAGCTTCGCGACTATAGTTTGGCTTATATAGGCCTCGTTCACCCGCTGGAGCCGCCCGTTCATGGACGATGGCATCGTCGCGTTGGCCTCGGATCACGCTGGCTTCCCCTTAAAGGAAACCATGAAATCAGCGCTCGACGAGCGCGGTGTGGCGTATGTTGATCTTGGCACCGATGGGCCCGGGTCTGTCGACTACCCCGATTTTGGCTTTCGCATGGCCCAGGCGCTGGCCAATGGCCGGGCCGACCGAGGTGTGCTGATCTGCGGAACCGGTCTTGGTATCAGCATGGCGGCCAATCGTTTTGCCTGGGTGCGCGCGGCGGTCTGTCATGATGTGACGACCGCCCGGCTGGCGCGTGAGCACAACGACGCGAATGTGTTGGCGCTGGGTGGCCGCATCATCGGTCCGGAAGTCGCCAAGGATTGCCTGCTTGCCTTCCTGGACACGCCGTTTGGCGGAGAGCGTCACGTTCGCCGTGTTGGGAAACTTGGAACGCCGCCGGACTTGTCCGGCTCTTGACAGACCGTCTCATGACACACCGTTCAGACGAGAAAGCCTCATGACCGCCGCCATCGCTTCCCATACCGACCCCATCGCGTTTTTCGGCGAAAGTCTCGCCGTGACCGACCCCGAATTGCTCGGCGCGCTGAATGCCGAGCTGGCGCGCCAGCAGAACCAGATCGAGTTGATCGCCTCTGAGAACATCGTCTCCGCCGCGGTGCTTGAGGCGCAGGGCTCGGTGCTGACCAACAAGTACGCTGAAGGCTACCCCGGCCGCCGTTACTATGGCGGCTGCGAGTTTGTGGACGTGGCCGAGCGGTTGGCGATCGACCGGGCCTGCGCGCTGTTCGATTGCCGCTTCGCCAACGTGCAGCCGCATTCCGGCTCCAACGCCAACCAAGCGGTGTTTCTGGCCTTGCTGAAGCCGGGCGACACGGTGCTTGGCATGTCGTTGGACGCCGGGGGGCATCTGACCCACGGCGCGGCGCCGAATTTGTCCGGCAAATGGTTCCATGCGATCGGCTACGGCGTGAAGGCCGAGGATGGACGGATCGACTACGATCAGGTCGAGGCCCTGGCGCATGAGCACAAACCGGCGCTGATCATCGCCGGCGGTTCGGCCTACCCTCGGACGATCGATTTCCAGCGGTTCCGCGCCATCGCCGATTCGGTCGGCGCCTATCTGCTGGTGGACATGGCGCATTTCGCCGGGCTGGTCGCGGCCGGTGTCTTTCCGAGCCCGCTGCCGCACGCCCATGTCGTTACCACGACCACGCACAAGACCCTGCGCGGCCCGCGCGGCGGAATGATTCTCTCCAACGACGCCGATCTCGGCAAACGGATCAACTCGGCGGTGTTTCCGGGGCTGCAGGGCGGACCGCTGATGCATGTGATCGCGGCCAAGGCGGTGGCCTTCGCCGAAGCCTTGCGCCCGGAGTTTCGCGCGTATGCTCAAGCGGTTGTCGACAACGCGCGGGCCCTGGCTGCGGTGCTGGAGGAGCGTGGCTTGACGATCGTCTCGGGGGGTACGGACAGCCACCTGATGCTTGTCGACCTGCGCCCCAAGGGATTGACCGGCAAGGCCGCCGAGGCGGCGTTGGAGCGGTCGGGCATTACCTGTAACAAGAACGGCGTGCCGTTCGATCCGGCGAAGCCGACCGTCACGTCGGGGGTGCGCCTGGGCACTGCGGTCGGCACCACGCGGGGCTTCGGTGTGGCGGAATTCCGCCAGATCGGCACCCTGATCGGCGATGTGCTCGACGGACTGCAGGCCAATCCCGACGGCGACGCCCAGGTGGAAGCCGCCGTGCGGGCGCGCGTCGAGGAGTTATGTGCACGGTTCCCGATCTATCCGAATCTGGGATAAATCGGGTGGCCATTGAGATCACGGGAGAAGGGGGGTAGGTGATGCGCTGTCCGTTCTGCGGTAATGACGACACGCAAGTGAAGGATTCGCGTCCCACCGAAGACAACACGGCCATTCGGCGCCGACGGTTTTGTCCGGAGTGCAGCGCGCGGTTCACCACGTTCGAGCGGGTGCAGCTGCGCGAGTTGACCGTGACCAAGAAGACCGGCAAGCGGGTGCCGTTCGACCGCGACAAACTGGCGCGCTCGATCCAGATCGCGCTGCGCAAGCGCCCGATCGAGCCGGAGCGGATCGAACGCCTGGTCACGGGCATCGTCCGCCGCCTGGAAAGCATGGGTGAGAGCGAGATTCCGTCCGAGGTGATCGGCGAGATGGTGATGGACGCGTTGGGCAATGTCGATCAGGTGGCTTATGTTCGTTTTGCGTCTGTTTACAAGAACTTCCGCGAAGCGAAGGATTTCGAGAATTTCGTCGAGAACATTCAAACCGGCAATGATCGCAGTGAGGATTGAGGCCGACGCCGGCGCGCCCGATGTCCTGAGCGCGCCGTGAGCGCCGCTGACGATGACCGGATCTTCATGGATGTGGCGCTGCGCCTGGCCCGCCGCGCGGTGGGCGATACCGCCGAGAACCCGCCCGTGGGCTGTGTCCTGGTGCGGGACGGCCGGATCGTCGGGCGCGGCCGTACCGCCTCGGGCGGCAGGCCGCACGCCGAAGCCGAAGCGCTCGCCAGGGCCGGTGACGCGGCGCGGGGGAGCACCGCCTACGTCACGCTTGAACCCTGCGCCCATCATGGCCGCACCCCGCCCTGCGCCGACGCCCTGATCGAGGCCGGGATCGCCCGCGTCGTGGTGGCGATCGAGGATCCGGACCCGCGCGTGGATGGCGCCGGGCTGGCGCGGCTGCGCGCGGCCGGGCTGGACGTGTCGGTCGGCAGTGGCGCGGAGACCGCCGCCGTCATCGCCGGGGGATTTCTGACCCGGATGCGCGCCGGACGGCCGATCGTTACCCTCAAACTCGCCACCTCGCTCGATGGGCGGATCGCGACGTCGACCGGTGCCAGCCGTTGGATCACCGGGCCGGCCGCGCGGGCGCGCGGGCACCGTATGCGGGCGCGTCACGACGCGATCCTGATTGGGGTCGGTACCGCCATCGCCGATGACCCGAGCCTGGATTGCCGTTTGCCCGGGCTGCGGACGCGCTCGCCGATCCGCGTGGTGATGGACGGCGCCCTGCGCTTGCCGGCCAGCTCGGGGCTGGTCCGCACGGCCCGCGACCGTCCGACCCTGGTGGTTGCGACCTCCCAGGTCAATCCGGACCGGCGCCGGGCGCTTGAGGAGTTCGGTGTTGCCGTCTCCACGGTGGCGGCCGACGAAGAGGGCCGGCCCTGTGTGACGGCGGCCTTGGCGATGCTGGCCGAGAGCGGCATAGGCCGGGTTCTGGTTGAGGGCGGGGCGGCGGTGGCCCGCTCCCTTGTCGCCGCCGATATGGTCGACACGGTGGCCTGGTTCCGGGCGCCGGTGGTGCTGGGAGGCGATGGCATCCCGGCGGTTGGCGCGCTTGGCCTCGATGCGGTCGACGCGGCACCCCGGTTCGTGTCGGTTCGGACCGAGAGCCTTGATGGCGATACGCTGGAAATCCTGCGCCGCCGGCCCTAGGGTGCGGCCATGTTCACCGGGATCATCACCGATATCGGCCGCGTCCGCTCGATCGAACGCCGAGGCGATACCCGCATCGCCATCGACACCGCCTTCGATCTCTCCACGGTCGCGATCGGCGCGTCGATCGCCTGCGCCGGGGCCTGCATGACCGTGGTCGAGAAATCGGATGGCGCGTTCGCGTTCGATGCGTCCGCCGAATCCCTGTCGCGCACCACGCTTGGCGCCTGGGCGGCGGGGACCGAGGTTAATCTGGAGCGGTCGTTGGCGTTCGGCGATGAGCTGGGCGGTCATTTGGTCACCGGGCACATCGACGGCCTGGCCACGCTGGTTTCGGTCGCACGCGAGGGCGACAGCCACCGCATCGTCGTCGAGGCACCGGAGGGCCTGGAAGGTTTCGTCGCCGCCAAGGGCTCGGTGGCGCTCGACGGGGTGTCGTTGACGGTCAACGACGTCGAGGGCCGGCGCTTCGGGGTGAACCTGATCCCGCACACCTGGGATCACACCACGTTCCGCGGCCGCCGGCCGGGTGACGTTTTGAATATGGAAGTCGACCTGCTGGCACGCTACGTTGCGCGCCTCATCGCCACCAACGCCGCTATCGGCGGCAAGTGAAAGCCGACATGGCCGAAAGCCTCGCTGACATATACCAAGGCGCACTGTCCTCCATCGAGGAGGTGGTGGAGGAAGCGCGCCGCGGGCGCATGTTCATCCTGGTCGACGACGAAAACCGGGAGAACGAGGGCGATCTGTGCGTCGTCGGCCAGATGGTGACGCCCGAGGTCGTCAACTTCATGGCCAAACACGCGCGCGGGCTGATTTGCCTGTCGATGACACGGGAGCGGATCGAGCGGTTGGGTCTGCCACTGATGTCGTCGCGCAACGGGACCCGGCACGAGACCGCCTTCACGGTCTCGATCGAAGCGCGCGAGGGTGTGACCACCGGTATCTCGGCGCACGACCGGGCGCACACCATACAGGTGGCGATCGATCCGGAGCACGGGCGCGAAGACATTGTTACCCCGGGCCATGTGTTTCCCCTGCTGGCGCGGGACGGTGGCACGTTGGTTCGCGCCGGCCATACCGAGGCGGTGGTCGACATCGCCCGCATGGCCGGGCTCAACCCGTCGGGGGTGATCTGCGAGATCATGAACGACGACGGCACCATGGCCCGGCTGCCGGACCTGGTGCAGTTCGCCCAGTTCCATGGTTTCAAGATCGCCACGATCGCCGATCTGATTAGCTACCGCCGCCGCACTGAAACCGTGGTGCAGCGGGCCGTCGAGACCTCGATGGAAAGCCGGTTCGGCGGCGGCTGGCGGATGATCGTCTACACCAACAAGATCACCTACGCCGAGCATGTCGTGCTGGTGAAGGGCGACATCACCACCACCGACCCGGTGCTGGTTCGGATGCATGCCTTGAACGTCCTGGAGGATGTGCTTGGCGACACCACCGGCAAGCGGGGCGGCGGCGAGCTGCAAGCGGCCATGCAGGCGATCGGCGCGGTCGGGCGTGGCGTGGTGGTGCTGATCCGTGAGCCGGCGGCGACCTCGCTGTCCGATCGGGTGCGGGAAAAACTGCGGGCCGCCGCCGAGGGCCGCACCCCGGAGAATGAACTGCGGGACTATGGTGTTGGGGCGCAAATCCTGCTTGATCTGGGTGTTCGCGACATGATTCTGCTGTCCAACACCAAGCGCACCATCATCGGGCTCGACGGTTACGGATTGACCGTGGTCGATCAACGCCCGCTCCCCGCTTTGTCTTGAGGGTAACGGGATGACCCGGATTCTGATCGTCGAGGCGCGGTTCTATCAGAACATCGCCGATGAGCTCGCCACTGGTGCCGTCGCGCGCTTGGAGGCGGCCGGAGCCGAGGTGGAGCGCGTGGCGGTACCGGGTGCGTTTGAGGTGCCGGCGGCGATCGCCATGGCCCACCGGGCGGCTCAACACGGTGGCGCGGTCTATGATGGCTTCGTCGCGCTCGGTTGCGTCATTCGCGGCGAGACGTCGCACTACGACTATGTTTGCGGCGAGAGTGCCCGGGGTCTGCAGGAATTGGCGACCCGGGACGGGCTGGCGATCGGTTACGGCATTCTGACGGTCGAGAACGCCGAACAAGCCTGGGCCCGAGCCCGCGTGAACGGCAACAAGAACAAGGGCCGCGACGCTGCCGAGGCGTGCCTTGCGATGATCGACCTCAAGCACAAGTTTGGCCAGGCATGACAACACCCACTCCCAGGAAACCGATTACCAAGGCCAACTCGGCGCCACGGACCACCGCGCGGTTGGCGGCGGTGCAAGCGCTGTACGAGATGGAGGTTGCCGGCAAAACCGGCCACGAGGTGGTGCCGCGGTTCGTGGCGCGCGGGTTCGCGGGAGCGCTTGACCAGGAAGACGCGACCCCGGCCGATCCTCATTTCTTCGAGCAATTGGTCCTCGGGGTGGCGGACGAGATGCCGGCCCTCGATCGCCTGTTGTCCGACAGCTTGACGCCCGAGGGGCATCTGGCGCGGTTGGAGGTGGTGCTGCGGGCGATTATGCGGCTCGGTGCCTACGAGCTGGTGGCCATGACGGACGTGCCGGCTCGGGTGGTGATCACCGAGTATGTGCAACTTGCCGAGGCGTTTTTCTCCAACCGCGAACCGGCATTGGTCAATGGCGTGCTCGACCGGCTGGCGCGGGATGTCCGGGCCGGCGAGATGGCGTCCGCGGCGACACCGCCGCTCGACACGGCCACGAATGGTGAACCTGGCACGTGATGGGGTTCGCGCGATGACCGGCTCCCACTCCCCGTTGGACGAGTTTGCGCGCATCGACCGGTTCTTCGCTCCCTTGACGCAAAACGCTCCCGGCGCCTTCGGTTTGGGCGATGACGGCGCGCTGTTACCGGCCGTGCCGGATGGCAGACGCTGGGTGGTGACCACCGACGCGTTGGTCGCCGACGTGCATTTCCTGGCCGACGACCCGGCGGATTTGGTGGCGCGGAAGGCGCTGCGTGTGAACTTATCGGACCTTGCCGCCATGGGTGCCGAGCCGGTGGGGTATACCCTGGCGCTGGCTCTGCCGCGCGATTTCGCCGACACCGAGACATGGCTCAGCGGCTTCGCGGCGGGATTGGCGCGGGACCAGGCAAGCTTCGGGATCGCCCTGTATGGCGGTGACAGCGTGTCGACGCGCGGGCCACTCTGGATTTCGGTCACGGCCTTCGGCACGGTGCTGGAAAGCGGTGTGTTCCGGCGCTCGGGTGCCACCGTCGGCGACGAGCTGTGGGTCAGCGGCACGATCGGCGATGCGGCGCTTGGCCTGAAGGTCTTGACCGGTGACATCGCGGGCGAGCATCCTGGCCTTATCGATCGCTACCGGCTACCCTGGCCACGCCTTGCTCTGGCGCGGGAACTGTCTGGCTTGGTGTCGGCGTGTCTGGATGTTTCCGACGGCTTGGTACAGGACGCGGGGCATATCGCCCGACGGTCGGCGGTTCGCATCGTACTGGACGGCGCGGCGCTGCCATTATCGACTGAGGCAACAGCGCTCGTCGACAGCGCCGCCGCGCTGCGGCACTCTGTACTGGCTGGCGGCGACGATTACGAGCTCTTGTTTACCGCCCGACCGGACGCGGCCGATGCCATTCGGAAGGCCGGTCGTCGCGCGGACACGCCGGTTACCCGCATTGGCCGGATCGATCCGGGCGAAGGAGTGGTGGTGCTGGACGCGGAAGGCCGCCCCATGGAAGGGCTGGAGCACGCCGGTTGGCGCCATTTCGAGGCCTAGAGCCGGATCAGCTTACCTCCGGTCACGGGGGTGATCGGAGGTATGCTGTGAATCCGTCTCTAATCAAATTGTTAGAGTACGATCAACGTAATCTGGATCATGATGTGATCCGGATTACGTTGATCGTACTCTAGGATCAACGATGCCGAGGCATCGTAGCAACGGAGAGGCGACGCGCTCGCGATGAGAATCGTCATCATCCTGGTGGTGCTGTTGATATTAGCCGGCGGCGGAACCTTCGCCGCCGCGACACTGGTGCCGGGAATGGTGCCGGCGCCGATCCGCGACCTGCTCGGTGTCGTGTATGTCGAGCCGGAGCCCGATCCCAACTACCGCCCGGAAAACACGACGCTGATCGAGATAGACCCGCTCACCATCCCCATTTTCGAGAACGGCGACGTCGACAGATTTTTAATCATTCACGTCCTTCTGGAAGTGGAAGTAGGTGAAAAACAAGCGCATGTGCAGTCGAAGATGATCCACATCATCGACATGTTCATTACCTATACTCATGCGCTTGCCTCGCTCAAAATCGAACCCGGAATCGGCGATCGCCAGTTTCTAAAGGAGCGATTGCTGGCGAAGCTGGACGAGACGATCGGCAAGGGGTACGTGATCGACATCCTGTTCCAGAATCTGTTCGAGCGCCCACTCGGCTGACCACCCCGCGACCTCATGCCGGATGACCTTGGTTTCCGGCACGTACTGCTCAACTGGGAGTTTCCCGTGCCGGCTCGCGATCCGACGGTGAAGAACGTTGCGCTTCTGGCCATCTGCCAAGCGGTGGCGATGACCGGCATGACCATGAACATGACGGTGACCGCGTTGGCCGGGCACAGCTTGGCGCCGGACGCCTCCCTGGCGACGCTGCCGCTCGCCCTGCAATTTACCGCGACCATGGCGGCGACCTTGCCGGCCTCGCTCTACATGCGCCGGGTCGGTCGCCGCGTCGGCTTCGCCACCGGGGTGGCCATCGGGGTGACCGGAGCATTGTTGGCGGCGCTGTCGGTGTTCGAACAATGGTTCATCGTATTCTGCCTGGGGTCGATGTTGATTGGCGCGTTCCAGGGTTTCGCAATTCTGTACCGCTACGCGGCGGCGGATACCGCGAGCGACAGCTTTCGTCCGCGCGCGATTTCACTGGTGCTGGCGGGTGGTGTGGTCGCGGCATTGATTGGACCGGAACTGGCTAAATGGTCATTCGATCTGTTTACCCCGTTCTTGTTCGACGGCAGTTTCCTGGTCATCGCGGCGGTGCAGGCGTCAAGCTGGCTGCTGTTGATCTTCGTCCAGATCCCGGTGCCGACCGCCGAGGAACGCAAGGATAGCGGCCGGCCGTTGCTTGAGATCGTCCGGCAGCCGGTTTTCCTCGTCGCCGTGTTCGGCGCCATGATCGGCTATGGCAGCATGACGCTGATCATGACCGCCACGCCGCTGGCCATGGTGGCGTGCGGGTTCGCCTTCGAGGACGCGGCCTTCGTCGTCCAGTGGCACGCGGTCGGCATGTTCGCGCCATCCTTCTTTTCCGGATGGCTGATCCAGCGGTTTGGCGTCCTGAATGTGATGCTGGCCGGTGTGGTCGCCTATCTCGCCTGTGTGACGATCAACGTCTCCGGCATTGAGAAGCTTCAGTTCTTCTCGGCCTTGGTGTTGCTGGGCATCGGTTGGAACTTCCTGTTCGTCGGCGGGACGACCTTGTTGACCGAGTCGTATCGCCCCGAGGAGCGCGCCAAGGTGCAAGGCTTTGGGGATCTCATGGTGTTCTCCATGTCGACCGTGGCGGCGTTTTCCTCGGGCGCTCTCAACCATATCTTTGGGTGGCAGGCCGTGAACCTTGGAATCCTGCCGTTGGTCGCCGCGGTCGCCGTTGCCTTGCTGTGGTATCGCGGCCGCCGGGTGACCGCGCCGGCATGACGGCGGCGATGGTGTTTCGCCGCGGTTGCCAGGGCCGCGTTTTTTGCTATGTTCCGCGCGCCTCGCGACCGGGCGAGGGGGCACGCGTCGCGCGCGGCGACCGGCCTGACGGCTTCGGCGGCGGATCGCGGGGATCCGACACGACCGGAGCATTGAACGGGAAAGAGGATTTCCATCCATGACTGGGCTTATGTTGTTCGTCCTCATTTGCGGACTCGCTGCGCTCGCTTACGGCTGGTGGGCCAGCCGCACAATCCTGGCGGCAAGCGCCGGCACCGAGCGCATGCAGGAGATCGCAGCCGCGATCCAGGAAGGCGCGAGCGCCTATCTCAATCGTCAGTACACCACGATCGCCATGGTCGGTGTCGGGGTGACGCTGATCCTGTTGGTCACTCTTGGTGTCACCGTGGCGATCGGTTTCGTGATCGGCGCCGTGCTGTCGGGTGTCGCCGGCTACATCGGCATGAACGTGTCGGTGCGCGCCAACGTCCGCACCACGCAGGCGGCGACCGTGGGTATGGTTGAAGCGCTTAATGTCGCCTTCAAGTCCGGCGCGGTTACCGGCATGTTGGTGGTCGGCCTTGGCCTGCTGGGCGTCGCCGGCTACTACACCGTCCTGCTCGGCCTGTACGACGCTGGCAACCCGGCCGGGTTGCGCAAGATCCTTGAGGCGCTGGTGGCGCTGAGCTTCGGCGCGTCGCTGATCTCGATCTTCGCGCGCCTCGGCGGCGGCATCTTCACTAAGGGCGCCGACGTCGGCGCCGATCTGGTTGGCAAGGTCGAGGCGGGGATTCCCGAGGACGACCCCCGGAACCCGGCGGTGATCGCCGATAACGTCGGCGACAACGTCGGCGACTGCGCCGGCATGGCCGCCGACCTGTTCGAGACCTACGCGGTGACCATCGTTGCCACCATGCTGCTGGCGGCGATCTTCTTCACCGGCGGCGATGTCGCCAACATGATGCTCTATCCGCTGGTTGTCGGCGGGGTGTGCATTCTGGCCTCGATCGCCGGCACGTTCTTCGTGCGCCTCGGCCCGAGCAAGAAGGTCATGGCCGCGTTGTACAAGGGCTTCATCGCCAGCGCGGTGCTCTCGGCCGTCCTGATCGCCATCGTGACCTTCACCATGTTCGGGGTCAGCGAGCCGATCACCATGGGTACGACCACGGTGACGGGCCGGCTGCTGTTCTACTGCGCGCTGGTTGGACTGTTGGTGACCGGTCTGCTGATCTGGGTGACCGAGTACTACACCTCGACCGAATACCGGCCGGTGCGCTCGATCGCCAAGTCGTCGGAAACCGGCCATGGCACCAACGTGATCCAGGGCCTGGCAGTGTCGATGGAGGCCTGCGCGTTGCCGGCGCTGATCATCGCTTCCGGCATCATCGTCTCCTATCTGAGTGCCGGCATCTTCGGCATCGCCGTGGCGGCGACAACGATGTTGGCCTTGGCGGGCATGGTCGTCGCCCTCGACGCCTACGGCCCGGTGACCGACAACGCCGGTGGTATCGCCGAAATGGCGGGATTGCCGGACGATGTACGTAAGATCACCGACGCGCTCGACGCGGTCGGCAACACCACCAAGGCAGTGACCAAGGGCTATGCCATCGGCTCGGCCGGTCTGGCGGCTCTGGTGCTGTTCGCGGCCTACACCGAGGATCTGAAGTACTATTTCCCGGATCTCGATGTGACGTTCCGCCTGCAGGATCCCTATGTGGTGGTCGGCCTGTTCGTCGGCGGCATGCTGCCTTACCTGTTCGGCGCGCTCGGCATGCAGGCGGTCGGTCGGGCCGGCGGTGCCGTCGTCGAGGAGGTGCGCCGTCAGTTCCGCGAGAAGCCGGGCATCATGGAAGGCACGGAGAAGCCGGAATACGGCACCTGTGTCGACATGCTGACCCGGGCGGCGATTAAGGAAATGATCATCCCGTCGCTTCTGCCGGTTTTGGCCCCGCCCGTGGTGTATTTCGTGATCCTGGCGGTCGGCGGGCAGGCGGCGGCCTTCACCACGGTCGGCGCGATGCTGATGGGCACCATCGTCACCGGTATTTTCGTGGCGATTTCCATGACCGCCGGTGGCGGTGCCTGGGACAACGCCAAGAAATACATCG
>JABMNR010000114.1 GCA_013203465.1 Alphaproteobacteria bacterium | reverse complement strand
GGTGTTTTAGTGCATGTGCACGACGTGTTCTTGCCGGATGGCTATCCCGAAAGCTGGACTTGGCGGGGCTACGGCGAGCAGATGATGGTCGCGGCCTGGCTGGCGTCCGGTGGGCTAGAGCCGGTATTCGCCAGCCACTATGTTCGAACCCGCATGGCCGACGCCGTGGCGGCTGGTGCGGCGCGCCGGATCCCGGTGCGGGCGGGCGCGTTGGAGAGCAGCCTGTGGGCGATCAAGACCACGGAATCCACGACCGCGTCATCGATCACGAAGAACTGAGCGGAACACGGTCGGCGAAGAGCCCATATGCCCGACGTGAACACAACAACCCACTCTTCCGAGCGGCCGCCGACCGCCGCGCCGCCGGCGATCGAACCGGCGCGTAACGACCGGCCGGCCGGGGACCGCGTGACGGCGGACCTGCCAAAGCGGGTGCGCGACGCGATGCGTGCGCATCAGGATCGGAGCGAAATCCTGATCGGCTGGGTGCAGTTGGCGGTGGTGGGTGCCTTCGGCACACTCTACGCGATTTCGCCCAAAGCGTTTCCGCCCGAGGTCGAGTTCGCTCCGATTCCCTGGGTCTTGGGCGCCTACGTGGTGTTCACGATCGCGCGGCTGGTGTTGGCTTATCGCCGTGGTTTGACCCGATTGTTCCTGGCGTTGTCGGTGGTGGTGGACGTGGCGCTGTTGCTCGGCACGATCTGGAGCTTCCACCTGCAGTACATGCAACCGGCGGCTTTCTATCTGAAGGCGCCGACCCTGCTGTATCTGTTCATCTTCATCGCCCTGCGAACCCTGCGTTTCGAGCCCGCCTACGTGGTTCTGGCGGGCGTGGCATCGGCCGTGGGGTGGGTATGCATGGTCGCCTATGCGCTGTTGTTCGACCCGATGGCGGCGCCGATTACCCGTGACTATGTCTTCTACCTGACCAGCAACGCCGTGTTGATCGGCGCCGAGTTCGACAAGATCATCTCGATTCTCATGGTGACGGCGATCCTGGCGGTTGCCATCGTCCGCGCCCGTCGATTGCTGGTCGAGGCGGTTCGCGACAGCCTCGCCAATCAGGAGCTATCACGCTTCTTCGCCCAAGACGTGGCCGATCGAATCACCGATCTCGACCTGAAGATCGAGGCTGGACACGGTGAGATGCGCGAGGCTGCCGTGGTCATGGTCGACATCCGCGGGTTCTCGCAACTGGCGACTCAGATTACGCCCGACGAGCTGATGCAGATCCTTGCCGAATACCAGAAAACCATCGTTCCCGTGCTGCAGAGCCACGGAGGCGGCATCGACAAATTCCTGGGTGATGGGATTCTGGCCACTTTCGGGGCCACGCGCGTGTCCGATACCGCCGCGTCCGATGCCCTGTTGGCAACCGAGGCGGTGATCGAGGCCGCCGCCCTCTGGCGCGAGGAGCGGGCCGCCCGTGACGTGCCGGCGCCCCGAATCGGCGTGGCGGCGGCGGCGGGACCCATTGTGTTCGGCGCCGTGGGTGACGCCTCGCGCCTAGAGTACACGGTGATTGGATCGGCGGTGAATCTCGCGGCTAAGCTGGAGAAGCACACCAAGGTCGAGGCGGTAGCCGGTCTGACTGACGAGGCGACCCGGCAGGCCGCGTTACGCCAAGGCTGGAAGCCAAAACGAGCGATCGAGAATCGACCAGGACGCCGCGTGGCCGGACTCGACGAGCCGGTTGACCTTGTCGCGTTTGTCTAACGGTGGGCTGTCTCGACCCGGCGTGGCTGGGGCGGCGTGGCTGGGGCGGCGTGGCTGGGGCGGCAGGGATCGAACCTGCGAATGGCGATACCAAAAACCGCTGCCTTACCACTTGGCTACGCCCCATCGCGCGAGCGGACCATTAGCAATCGTCCGCACCGAGAGCAAGAGATCACATCGCGATACCGCGAATATGCCGCCGATTCGCGGGCGTAATCGTGCAGAATCGCAGCGAAACGAGTACAGTTAGCGGGTTGGGGTGATTCGCCCCGCCGGTGGGATGGGTTTGCTGGGAGACGTTATGGCCGCACGTGGTAAGGCGCGTATGCCGTGGAGCGTCAAGGGTGTTGGCGGGGATACCCGGGAGTTAGCCAAGGTCGCGGCGAGCGACCGGAACAGCACCATGGGCGATTGGTTGAGCGACGTGATTCGCCGGGTCGGCGCCGCCGAGGCCGCCGGCCGGCCCCTGGTTCCGGCATCACGGCCATCAAGCGGTGTGAACATGTCTGGTTGGCAAGAACCAGCCACGGAGCTGTTGGATGATGCGGCCTTGACCGAGTTGATCTCCGAGCGAATCGAGCGCAGTGAGACCCGTATTCTAGATGTTCTGGCCGTGTTGGACGAGATTGTCGGGCGCCTTGCCGATCGCCTTGATCGCCTCGAACAACGTGTTGAGGCGCGGTCGGCGGACGACGATGTGCTATGACCGTTTCCGAGCCGGACGAATGACCACGTAGTTTCTCGTTTCGTCACGAGATTCAGCAAGTAGACCAATAAAATGTTTGGTCTCTTGCCTATTACTGGACAATTCAGTTAAATTTAATACACTCTTAAGTATGCCGTGTCATACTATCGGTACTTCCGATCCGGAGCGCCTGTTATCGCCGGTTCGAACCACCGGAGGACACATGTCCGGACCGTCGCCTTGGAGTGTAAAGGGAATCGCCTTGCAGGAGCGCGAGCTGGTCAAACAGGCGGCACGGCGCGCCGGCGTGCCGATTGGCGCGTGGCTGACGCAACGCATTCGCGAGGCGGCGCAGAACGGAGGCCGCCAAACCGAGCGCGCGCCCTTCGCCGAGGCACCGGAGCAGGATGTGTCCGCGGGACGATTCGGCTTTGGTCCAGGACAGTGGCGGCAAGCCGAGCAGGCGATCCAGGCGGGACATTTAGCGCCGCAAGGAGGGCCGGCTCTGACGCCCTGGCGGACCGGGCTCGTCGACAATCAACGACCTAACTATCATGAAGCGCCGCCGCCGCCCGCGGTGACCGCGTCTCGAGCGGCGGCTCCGTCGGTTGATCCGCGTCGCCTGAACGATTTGGAGCAGCGGGTCACCGAGCTTCGCGCCCGCGACGGAGAACTGACGGCCTTGCGGAAGAAGCTGGCCATGACTGTCGGGCTGGATACGAAAATTGCTGATCTTGCCGAGCGCCTTGATGCGTTGGCCCAGCGGATTGAGGCGTTGGATACGCGACTAGAAGCGCGTTCCTCGGCGATGGACAGTCGCGTTGAAACGCTAACAGACTCCTTGCGGGCGCTCGAGGAGAGACCTGTGGGTGACGGGTCGGACACCGATAGCGGCCCGACGACCGCGCCGATCGAGCGGGCGGTGATGCGTTTGTCGGAGCGATTGCAGCGGGTTGAGGAGATCACACTCCCATCCGCCAACTCCGGCGGTGGCTTTTTCTCACGGTTGTTTCGCCGTCGCTGACCCTCTTTTCTCCAGAGCGCTACCCGGTTATACTACGAGCGCTACCGTATTGATTTCGGAGGCCTCGTGGCGCGTCACGGATCTGCCTGGAGTGTAAAGGGCGTCGATCAGGCAACGCGCGACATCGCTCGTCGTGCCGCGCAGGCGGCGGGCATGACGATTGGTGAATGGATCGATCACGCGATCCGGGCTGATGCCGGCGCGCGGAGCGGGGGCGCACCAACCCATCCTGCTAATACCGATACCGAGGTCGGGACGTCTGGTGGCCTGCGCCATGCCGCGCCGACCATGGGCCTTCGCCCTGAGACCTTGGAAGCGGTGTTTCACCGTCTTGATGACACCGATGCTCGGTTCGACGCGACCTTGCGCCCCATCGCCTATGGATTGCGCGACGTGGCGGAACGTCTGGTGGCGATTGAAAAGCGGCCCCGGGCCACGGCTCGCTTAACCTTGCCCGGGACGCAACAGGCGGGCCCACGAGGGGTTGAGGACCAAGATCCGGCTTTGCTGCCTGTCCATGGCGGGCCAGTTGATCAATCACCCACGCCTGACGGCCCCCCGGTCGACTGGTCTCCGGAGCCCGAGCTCGATGCCGAGGCCTTGCGCCGAGACGCCGGCGTGCCCCGGCCGGCCGACGTACGCTTGGCACCGGTGCCGCCGACCACCGATATGGAACCGGAGCCGTTCACCGCAGGATCGCTTGACCCCCCGTTGGATGAGAGGCCATCCGGGTTTGAGCAATCCATCCCCGTGACGGCCCAGCGGGTTGGCCCCAAGCGGATCGGGAACGCGGCCAATGTTCGTCCGGCTCGCCGCGTCCGGCGATGGCGCGGCTGGCTATGGGCGCTGTCGGCGCTGGCTCTGCTCGCGGTCGTGTTGCTGGGCGCGGTCTGGTCCGGCATGGATGGGCGCCTCGATCGACCGACGCTGGAGCGCAAGATTACCGAAATTGGGCATAGTATGCGGGCGGCTGGGCAGGCGGCGTGGACCGAGATCGATGCCTGGACCGTTGAGATTTGGACCGAGATTCAGCGTCTCATCGAGCCTGAGGCGGAAGGCGATGCGGCCATGGCGCCCAGTCCTCGTCCGGTATCGCCGGTGGCGTCTCTACCCAGTCCGCGAACCGCGCCACCTGTGCCAATTATTGTTGCGCCCGGTGCAGAGCCTGATGCCGCGCCCGATCAGATGCTTGAAACCGTTGATCGGGGGCTGACGCCCTTGCCGAGCGCGCCAAGCATTGCGGCAATCCACACGCCGCCGGCATCGGCAGCGAAGGTAGCGGCGCAAACAAGCGATGATGATACGGCGCCACCGATCTCACCGAGATTAGCCCCACCTGTGGTGGCGGGTTCATCGGCGCCGAATGAGGTTCCGGCTGTGTCCGAGCGCGAGGCTCTGCTGGCACGGGCCCGCGCGGGTGATTTTAAGGCACAGCACGATCTCGCCGTAGCGCTCGCCAATAACGCGGTGCCAGACTATGCCGAGGCGGCGGTGTGGTTCCGGGAAGCGGCGATCAACGGTGTCGCGAACGCGCAGTATAATCTTGGGGTCCTGCACGAGACCGGTACCGGCGTGCCGGCGGACGCCACCCGTGCTTTGCTGTGGTATCACAGCGCCGCCGAACAGGGACATCCGCTGGCACAATACAATCTCGGTGTGTTGTACGCCGCCGGGCGCGGAATTCCGCAGTCCTACGCCGAGGCCGGGCGCTGGTTCCGCCGCGCGGCCGACCGCGGTGTTCCTGGTGCGCTGTACAACCTCGCGGTCTTTGCCCACGAAGGGTTGGGCCGCCCGGCTGACCAAGCGGAAGCCGAGCAACTGTTTCGCCGCGCGGCGGCGCTTGATCATGATAAGGCGCGGGCATGGCTTAAGACCCAGGGCGCCGGCACCGTCGGTGGCGTTCCCGCGTTGGCGGATACCGAGACGACAACGGCGGTGGATGGAGCGTTGGGCGCGGAAGGTATTGCCGACATTCAGCAGCGATTGCTTGATCGTGGTCTCTATGATGGGGTCGTTGATGGCATCGCCGGGCCCCGAACGCGCGCCGCGATTAGCCGGTATCAAGCCACCGAGGGCCTGCCGGTGACAGGCTTACCATCGGTGGCCTTGATCGCACGTCTCCGGGGGTGATCTAGTTAACTATCTATAAAAAAGCGATCAATCGGTTCGTTATGCAGAACCGTTGAGCGTATCCACCACGATGGATGTAGGGTCTGCAGCTGCTCGGCGGCACTCTCTGCCGCAGCGTCGGTTGGGTACAGGCCGAACACGGTTGAACCGCTGCCGGACATGCGGGCGAGGGCGCACTCCCGGGTAGATTCAAGGGCGTGTAGTGCTTTGCTGATACCGGGTTCAAGGGCTGCGGCGGCGGTCGCTAAATCGTTTCGAAGATCCGCCAGTGCGGCGATCGGATCGGTTGCCAAACGCTGAATCGCCTCATTTGGGATGGCCGCGCCGAAGGCACCCGTCCGCCGGGCGAACACCGTGGCGGTCGATAGGCCAACGCCGGGCCACACGATGACCACCGGCAATGGGCGCGCCAGCTCGACGGGCATGAGACGATCGCCAAAACCACTGATTCGCCAAGGTCTTGGCACGCGGCACACCGGAACATCGGCGCCGAGTACTGCTGATCCTGCCATTGTCGCCGGATCGGTGTTGGTGACGCGAGCGACGAGATCGAGGACCGCCGCCGCGTCGCTCGATCCGCCGCCAAGCCCGGCACCCGAGGGCAAGGTTTTTTCCAGCATCAACCGAAACCCGTCCAGATCGCCGATAATGCGTCCGGCCATGGCCACGGCGCGCCAGGCGAGGTTGTCCACCCCAGTGGGCACTACCTCTGTCTTGGAGAGTGAGGGCACGGGAGATTCCCTGCAGAGCACCTGCAAGGAATGGCGTGTTTCGTCCAACACCAAGGTCAATAGATCCCCGATGTCGGCGAACGCCACCAGGCTATCCAGTTCGTGATAGCCGTCGGGACGGCGACCGATCACGTGGAGACAGAGATTGACCTTGGCGGGGGCGCGGGCAATCAGTCCGGCATGGTTGGTTGGCGGCATGTCAGCCGCCGCTTGCTCCCGCCGAGGGCTCGACGTTGACGCGGCGCGCCTCGCTGTCGCCCAGACCTTGACGCAGCTTCTTGTGCAACACCGGTTCGAGTTCGACACCTGGCTCGAAGCCCAGGGCCCGGCGCCATTGGAATCGCGCCTCGGCGCGGCGGCCGACCCGCCAATAGGCGTCACCCAGGTGATCGTTGATCGTTGGATCGGTCGGGCGCAGCTCAACGGCTCGCTCCAAGGTCGTGACGGCGGAGGAGAACTGGCCCATGCGGTACAGCGCCCAGCCGAGACTGTCGACAATGTAGCCGTCGTTCGGGCGCAGCTCGACCGCCTTCTCGATCATGCTCCGCGCCCGATCCAGGTTAATACCTTGATCCACCCAGAAATATCCGAGGTAGTTCAGGACGTAGGGCTGGTCCGGCCGCAACGCTAGCGCCTTGAGAAAATCAGCCTCCGCCTCGGCCCAGCGGTCGTTGCGTTCCAATGCGATGCCACGGGAGTAGAACAGCGACCAATACCTCGGTTCCGGTTCGCCGAGGCGGCTCGCGGCGCGATCGTAGGCAGCGATCGCCTTGTCCCAGGCCTCGCGTCCGCGATACAAGTCTCCCAACCGTACCAAGGGGTCGATCCGATCCGGGTAGGCGGTGGCGAGACCGTCGAGCGACAAGGCGGCGTCCTCAAAACGGTTCAAATCCTCCAGGCTGCCGATCGCGCGTAGGGTCGCCATTAACCGGTAGGGAGAATCGGACGAGATCGTGTCGTAGATGTGTAGGGCGGCCTCATACTGTCCACGATCGTCCAGGATCTCAGCGATCAACAAGGCGGCCAAGTCGAACCGCGGGTTGAGCCGCAATGCAAAGCGCGCGAACACCAGCGCCATGTCGGCGCCCCGATCCCGTTGCAAGGCGCTGGCGAGATCGAAAAACCCTTCGGCCATGCCTTCGGTTGCGGTCGGCGGCACCGTCGACGGGTCGGCGGCGATCCGACGGATGAGCGCCTCCAGCGTCTCCGGCGCGCTTGCGCGTTCATCGCCATCCCGAACGAGGGTCAGCGCACGCTCAACATCCCCCGTACGCGCGAAAAAGGATGCCGCGATCAAGCGCAGCCGCAACGGCGGTTGCGCCCGCAACGCCAGAGCCTTGTCGTAGCCACGGCGCGCGTCGTCGATCTCGCCGAGCGCATCGGCCGCCAGCGCGGTGTGAAGCGCTTGAAGCCCATCGAACCCGTCAAGAGCGTTAAGAGCGGTCAGCGCGTTGCGTGCGTCGTCGGCACGGCCGCGGCCGACCGCGATCCAGGTCTCCAGCAGCGGCCCGAGAATCCGGTTGAGTCGGCTGTCGGGCAGCTCCTTAACGTGCATGATGGCATCGTCGAAGCGGCCGTCCCGGGTGGCTTCGACGGCAAAAAACAGCTTGGCGACCGGTGCGCCGCCATCCAATTCGTCGATCAGCGGGCCGGCCAACTCCTTGGCCGACTCGAATCGCCCGTCTTGGAGCCGCATCAAAAAGGCCTGACGCTGCAGGGCCAGATTTGTCGGTGCGGCGGCCAGCACTTGGTCATAGTAATGACGGGCTCGCTCAACATCCTTGATGCGGGCAGCATGACGGGCGGCCAGATAGTTGCCGAGGACCGAGTCAAAGCGCTCAATTGATCCGGCGGCCGTACCGTTATCGCTGTTCGGCATCGTCACGCAGCCCGGCAACATCAGGCCAATGAGCAACCCGACGGCGAGCAGACCTACGGTCCGTCGGCGCGGCGTGGAATTCCGCAAGGCGACCTCACATGTTGGGGTAGACCGGTCCGCCCCCGCCTTCCGGCACCACCCAGTGAATATTCTGCGTCGGGTCCTTGATATCGCAGGTCTTACAATGCACACAGTTTTGCGCGTTGATCTGCAGCCTTGGATTGCCGCCATGGTCATCGCGGACGATTTCGTAGACTCCAGCTGGACAATACCGCTGTTCCGGCGCGTCGTAGAGCCGCAGATTATGCTCCACCGGCACCGACGCGTCGCGTAAAGTTAGGTGCGCCGGCTGGTTTTCCTCGTGATTGGTGTTTGATAAGAATACCGAGGACAGACGGTCGAAGCTGACCTCCCCATCGGGTTTCGGGTAGTCGATCGTCGGGCAATGGGCCGCCGGCTTCAACGACTCATGATCGGGGTGATGGTGCAGCGTCCACGGCGCTCGGCCGCGCAGCACATAGGTGTCGAGCGCCGAGTAGCCGATGCCGCCCAAGAGACCGAGGCGGAAGGCTGGGCGAATGTTGCGAACCTGATGCAACTCCTCCCAGACCCAGGTCTGCTTCAGCTTCTCCGGATAGGTGGTCAATTCCAACCCCATGGGCGCATCGCCGCCCCTCAGGGCGTCGAACGCCGCTTCAGCCGCCGTCATGCCGGACTTCATGGCGTTGTGGCTGCCCTTGATCTTGGGCACGTTCAAGAAACCGGCCGAACAGCCGATCAGCACACCGCCCGGGAAGGTTAGCTTGGGAATGGCCTGGAATCCGCCCTCGTTTAACGCTCGCGCGCCGTAGGCGATGCGCCGCCCGCCCTCGAAAGTCGGACGAATGTCGGGGTGCTGCTTGAAGCGCTGAAATTCCTCGAACGGCGACAGATGCGGGTTTGTGTAGTCGAGCCCAACGACGAAACCGACCGCGACTTGATTTTCCTCCAGATGATAGAGGAAAGAGCCACCGTAGACGTCGCCCGTTACCGGCCAGCCGACGGTGTGAACGATGCGGCCCGGGTGGTGCTTTTCGGGGTCGACCTCCCACAATTCCTTGATACCGATCGCGTAGGTCTGTGGATCGCTCTCGGCGCGGAGATCGAAGCGTGCCATCAGCTCCTGGGACAACGAGCCCCGGCAACCCTCACCGAACAGGGTGAGCTTGGCGTGCAGCTCCATGCCGGGCTGATAGTTGGCGGTCTTCTCGCCGTCCTTGCCGATGCCCATGTCGCCGGTGGCGACGCCCTTGACGCTGCCATCCTCGTGGAACAGCACTTCGGAAGCGGCGAAACCCGGGTAAATCTCGACACCCAATTCCTCGGCCTGTTGCCCCAGCCAGCGACACACATTACCCAGGCTGACGATATAGTTGCCGTGGTTGTTCATCTGTGGCGGGGTCGGCAGGCGGAACGATGATCGTTTGGTGAGGTATAGGAACCGATCCTCGCGCGCCTCCGTCACCAGCGGCGCGCCTTTATCCTTCCAATCAGGGATCAGCTCATTCAGCGCCCGTGGTTCGATGACCGCGCCCGACAGGATGTGCGCTCCGACCTCGGCGCCCTTCTCCAGTACCACCACCGATAGATCGGTGCCGTTCTCGGTGCAGAGCTGTTTCAGCTTGATCGCGGCGGACAACCCCGCGGGGCCCGCGCCGACGATCACGACATCGCATTCCATGGCCTCGCGTTCCATGCCTCGCTCCCGCTCCCAATCCGATCGCCGACGGTCCGCCGTGCGGCGGTGGCCGCTCCCGACCAAACCTGTCATATATCAGGCATGAACCGTGATCCAGAGGATGCGCCGGAACGCGCCGTCGCGCGGGCCGTTCTGTCTTGGTATTTGGACGCCGGCGTGGACGAAGCCATCCTGGCCGAGGCGGTCGACCGGACCCAGCCGCGTCCCGTGGCGCGACCACCGGCGGTCGTTACGCGCGCCGCCAATCCGGCGCCGGCTGAGGCGCACCCGCGCGACCCAATCAGTCGCCAACCAATCAGTATGGAGCCGCCGGCTGCGGATACACCTTTGATCGAGGCGGCCAGTGCGGCGCGAAAGCTTGCGCTGGCGGCACGGGACCTGGATGAGCTGGAGGAAATCCTGCGCGGTTTCGAAGGATGTCCGTTGAAGGTGACGGCCACCAACACGGTGTTCGCCGACGGCACACCGGGGGCGCCGGTGATGTTTGTTGGCGAGGCGCCTGGCGCCGACGAGGACCGCGAGGGCAAGCCGTTCGTCGGGGTAAGCGGGCGTCTGTTGGATCAAATGTTGGCCAGCATCGGTTTCGACCGGGCTAAAAACGCCTACATCGCCAATATTTTGCCCTGGAGGCCGCCAGGTAACCGACAGCCGACCCCGGCTGAGGTCGCGGTGTGCCTGCCGTTCGTGCAACGACACA
The DNA here is from genome assembly GCA_013203465.1 of Alphaproteobacteria bacterium. GTDB lineage: Bacteria > Pseudomonadota > Alphaproteobacteria > Thalassobaculales > Thalassobaculaceae > JABMNR01. The sequence continues at coordinate 22,248 of JABMNR010000114.1, read as the reverse complement.
TCGAGCTGGCCGCGCCAAAGATCTTGGTGTTGATCGGCGGCACATCGGCGAAGACATTGCTCGACCGACGTGAGGGGATCATGCGGCTTCGAGGGCGCTGGTTCGAGTGGACCGGGCCGTCCGGCGGTGCGCCGATCCCGACGATTTCAACGTACCATCCGGCTTTCCTGCTCCGCAGCCCGGCTCAAAAAGCCAATGCCTGGAAAGACTTAGTCACACTAAAGCAACGATATATTAAGCTTTGTTCGGATTGATCAACAAAGGCGTATTTTTTGTAATTTTATCACTATTTGAGTTTATTTTTTATAATTATCATGCGCAAGCTGCGTTTGGTAGCCCTTCGGTAGTGGTTTATCCACAGAAACCGTGTCGATGGCGCTGTCTTGCGCTTGCCCCGCCCCAGAGCTTCGCTTATTGCTGATTCTATGCTCCTGCCACAATTTAGCCATAATGCGCCCACCTTCCGGGTCGCCACTGATGGGCAAGCACGGATTAGCCGGAGGTTCCCGCATGGTTTGGGAACAGGGCCGGGCGCTTGGTGGTCGGGTGTTTGGCGGCTTGGTGATTGTCTGGCGATCATATTTGCCCTGTTGATGGTGGCGACGTCTTCTGTGGCCCAGGAAGTGGCCGAGGAGACCGCTTTGCTGCCGCCGACGGCGCTGTACGATGAGCTGGTCGACAACGTGCGGCCGTTGCCCCGGGTGCTGACGACCGCGGACGCAGACCGGTACCGCAGCATTTTCAAGCTTCAACGCGATGGCCAATGGAAACAGGCCGATGCGTTGATTCGCGAACTCGCCGACCCGCTGCTGCTTGGCCACGTGCAGGCGCAACGGTATCTGCACCCGACGGCATACCGCTCGTCGTGGAAGGAATTGTCGGCGTGGCTAGACCGGTATGCCGACCACCCGGGCGCAAAAAACATTTATCGTCTGGCGCTTCGTCGCAAGCCAAGCGGCGGCAAGGCGCCCCGCGCGCCGATCAAGGGGTATCTTGGCGGGAGCGGTGCCGACGCGGTGGTTGATGTGACGCTCTATGTGTCTCCGCGAAATCGCTCCGATGGCCAATTGAAGGCGCTGCGGCAGATCAAGAACGAGATTCGCCGTCGTATTTGGCAGGGTTGGCCTTCGGGCGCGCTTAAAATTCTCGATGGTGCCCCCGCGCGGGCGATTCTCGATCCCGTTGAGTTCGCCGAGGCGCGCGCGCGCATCGCCCATGGCTATTTCATCTTCGGCAAGGACGCCGAGGCGTTACGGTTGGCTGCTAAAAGCGCCGCTGAGGCTGGTGATCAGGTGCCGACCGCGCACTGGACGGCGGGATTGGCGGCCTGGCGGATGGGCGATATCGCCGTCGCTAGCGAACATTTTGGCATCTTGGCCTTGTCGGAACGTGCGTCCCGCGCTGCTCGCGCCGCGGGCGCGTATTGGGCGTCGCGCGCCGCGTTGAAGGAACGCCGACCAGCCGACGCGACCCGTTGGCTGGCTCGGGCCGCGCACTATCCGTTGACCTTCTACGGGCTACTCGGCCGCCGTGCGTTGGGGGTGGAGGTGCCGTTCGACTGGTCGTTGCCGAGGCTGTCCGACCAGCGGCTGTCGGCGTTGATGGGGCATCCGGGCGGGCGCCGCGCTCTGGCGCTGATGCAGGTTGGCGAGAGCGATCGGGCCGAGCGGGAATGGCGGACGCTGTTTCCACGGCTCGAGCCGGCGTTGCGTGAGCCGCTGATGACCCTCGCGACGCAGCACAACATGCCGGGCCTGGCGATCCGGCTCGCCGGGATTGTCCGGTTGTCCAGCGGCCGGACCTATCATGCCGCCCTCTATCCGGTCCCATCTTGGGCGCCCGATGGTGGGTTTAGCGTCGACCGGGCGTTGATCTACGGCATTATCCGGCAGGAATCCGGGTTCGATCCCCGCGCCCGCTCGGGCCAGGGCGCCCGTGGGCTGATGCAGCTGATGCCGCGCACCGCCAACGCCGTGGACGAGAATGACGAGCTGGATCACCGCCATGAGCTCTACCAGCCGGAGCTCAACATGGCGTTGGGACAGCGCTACGTCACCCACTTGCTTGAACTGGACCGGGTCGAGGGCGACCTGTTCCGATTGTTGGTCGGCTATAACGCGGGACCAGGCAACCTCGCCAAATGGAAGCGACAGACCGACTTCCAGGACGATCCGCTGTTGTTCATCGAATCAATCCCATCGCGTGAAACCCGCCAGTTTATTGAACGGGTCCTGGCCAATATTTGGATCTACCGCCAGCGGCTCGGCCAGCCGTCGCCGTCGCTCGATAGGGTGGCGGCGGGCGACTGGGCGCGCTACGATTCCGTCGATCAAAAGACAGGTTTCGTGGTGCGCCATGCCCGGTATTGACGACAGCCGTCCCTTCATCCCCGTCCGGATCGCGGTCCTGACCATCTCCGATACCCGTGATCTGGAGAGTGACCGGTCCGGCGACACCCTGGTCCAACGGTTGACCGCCGCCGGGCATGAGTTGACTGACCGCGCCATCGTGGTCGACGAGGTCGACGCCATCACCGCCCGGTTGCGTGCCTGGATCGCGGATGATCAGATCGAGGTGGTGATCGCCACCGGGGGCACAGGCTTGACCGGCCGGGACGTGACACCCGAGGCCTTCGAAAGCGTCTACGAGAAGCGCATCGACGGCTTCGGCGAGATGTTCCGTTGGCTCAGTTTTCAGAAGATCGGCACCTCCACCATCCAGTCGCGGGCGACCGCCGGGGTGGCGCGGGGCACGTATCTGTTCGCGCTGCCGGGCTCGACCGGGGCGTGCAAGGACGCGTGGGATGACATCCTGGTCCACCAGCTCGACGTCCGGTACCGGCCGTGCAATTTCGTCGAGATCCTGCCGCGTCTGCGCGAGCATGAGTTGGCCCGCGCGAAGGCTAAGGCTTGATTCAATATCGATCGCGCTAGCCGCCGAGGTGCCGCAGCCAGCGCGGCGGCACCCGCAGAAGGAACAGCATAAGCCGAAGAGCGCCGAGAAACCGGGCGGTCAACCCGTATGGCCGATCCGCTAACCGGACCCGGGCGCCGACGTCGAACAGGCTCAGCCGGCCAAGTCCCAGCCGACGCGCCAGCACCAAATCCTCGCCCCAGTCGAGCGGTGGAATTCCTCCCAGATGCACGAGAAACCGACGCCGGATCACCATGCCTTGAGCACCTGACGGCAGGCCAAGCCAGCGATTGCGGATCCGCATCCACCGCTGGGCCCGCCGCGCCGCCGCCTGATCGACGGCATCCGCCTCGACCGTAAAGCTGTAAACCGCTCCGCGCTCGCGGTTGCGCTCCTCGCTGGCGAATACCATCAGGGTGGCGTCCCAGCCGGGTTCCAGGGCGGTCTCCGGTCGCAGCAGGATCAACCATTCTCCGATCGCCGCCTTGGCACCGGTGGCGAATCGCGCTCCCCGAGGGCCGGGTTGGGCCAGTACTCGGGCGCCGTGCGCCTCGGCGATCGTAGCGGTGTCGTCGGTCGAGCCGCCATCGACCACCAAAACCTCCAGGTTCAGCCCGCGGCGCGGCCCGCTTGCCAGGGGGGCAAGACATCGGGCGAGCCGGTCACCGTCGTTCAAGGTCGGGATCACCACGCTGGCCGACAGCCGACGGGAGCCGGGAGGACCGACTGCGGCGGCGGCATCAGTACGAAGGGGGCGTGGACGGCGCATGCCTAGACGTTGACGACTGTGATAGGGGAGGAGAATGGTAGACGATCCGATCCCACCGCGCGCGTCCAGCGGCGTGGCCGAAATCACCGCGCTCGCCGCCGCGTTCGACGTGCCGGTCGAGGCGGTCGATCCCACGCCGATCGATGGCCGCGTGCACCGTCATTGGCGCATGAGCCATCCCGAGTTCGGCTGCGTGATTGCGCGGGTACCGCGCATGAGCCACCTCGGGCTCACACCACGCGCCAATCTGATCTATCTGGCGACCGCGTTCCGCACGACGTCGGCCAGCGGCGCCACTCCACGCCTACATCGGGTGGCGCGGGTGTCGGCGGCCATGCCTTGGGGCGCTCTGTTGGTTGATTGGATTGCTGGCCGACCGCCGCGCCTGCCGGATGATCTGCCGGCGGTAGCGCGGGCCCTTGGTGCGATCCATCGCTTGCCCCTGCCTGCCAGGCACCGACCGTTTCTCGAACCCGAAGACCCGATCGGCTATTTGATCGCCGTGGCTCACAACCAGCTCGCCAGTGTGCGGGAGCGCTTGCCGGAGGCAGCCCGAGCGATCCTCGACGAGGAGCTCGCCTGGGCCGAAGCGCTGGCCGCGACCGACCATCCACGGCCACCGGCGCGGCTGGTCATGGCCGATACTCACCCCGGAAATTTCCGCATACGGGACGATGGCACCGCAATCCTGCTCGATGTCGAACGCCCGGTGGTCGATAGCCCGGCCCTCGATCTCGCCCACGCCAGCCTGCCAACCTCGCTGCACTGGGATCCCGTGGTGATCGGTGCCGCTGGCCGCGCCGACATCGTCGCTTTTCACCGAGCCTGGACCGCCGCCGTGCCGCCGGATTTGGCGCGGTCGACGCGACCGTGGGCGATTGCCTATCGGCGGCTGGTATGGCTGCGCACCACCAGCTGGGCGTGCGCGTGGGCGGCGCGCCATGATCGGATGGCGGCGCTCGCCTCCGAAGAGCCGGCGACCGCCGGTTTGGTCCGCAGGCTTGCACGGTTCGTTGATCCAGCGATGATGGAGATAGCGCGCGCTGGTTGGCGCGGGCCGGATGCCTTCGAACCAGAGGAGTTGATCCCGTGAGCGCCGAGATCATCAATCTGAACGCCGCGCGTAAGCGCAAGTCGCGGGCCGCAAAAGAAGAGCGCGCGGCCGGGAACCGGAGTCGTCATGGCCGCACCAAAGCCGAAAAACACCGCGACGTCGACGAGGAAACCAGGGCGCGGAAACAGCTTGATGACCGCAAGCTTGAGGACTCGCCGCCGGACGGTTGAGCAGCGTTAAATGTTCTTGATTTGTTCTATGATTTGGTTAACCTCGGCCCATGGTCGACACCGATCCATCTGCTTACGATATCATTGACGAGCGGCTGCCGGATCGGCCTATCAAGGGGCGGGGAGCCGTGTCCAATCACGTCGGCCGGTTCGAGGCGCTCTCGGGTGAGAGGGTCGACGACGGGTGGGACGACCCGGAGCGTAATGACCCACCCCGGTTGCGCACCACCGTTGGCATTGACGCCAGCCGCACCGTCATCGCTCGCAACCAATCTCCCGACGTGCCGTTCGATCGATCGGTCAATCCGTATCGTGGTTGCGAGCATGGCTGCGTCTACTGTTTCGCTCGGCCGACCCACGCCTATCTCGGGCTGTCGCCGGGGTTGGATTTCGAAACCCGGCTGTTCGCCAAGCCCGACGCGCCTACCCTGCTGCGGCGTGAGCTCGCGCGCCCCGGCTATGTCTGCGATACGTTGGCCTTGGGCACCAATACCGATCCCTATCAGCCGATCGAACGCGATCGGCGGATCACCCGCGGCATCCTTGAAGTGCTGGCCGAGCACGAGCACCCGGTGATGATCGTCACCAAATCGGACTTGATCATCCGCGACCTGGATATTCTGAGATCCATGGCCGCAAAGGATTTGGCCACGGTGGCGCTGTCGGTCACCACCCTCGACCGCGGGCTCGCCCGCACGCTGGAACCGCGGGCGCCACGGCCGGACAAACGCCTGGCCGCCATTCGCGCTTGCGCCGAGGCCGGGGTGCCGGTGAGCGTGCTGGTCGCGCCGGTGATCCCGGCGATCAACGATTCCGAGATCGAGGCCATCTTGGAGGCGGCGGCCGAGGCTGGGGCCACGTCGGCCGGGTGGGTGCTGTTGCGCTTGCCGTTGGAGATCAAGGATCTGGTTGAGGAGTTTCTGTGCGCGCATTTTCCCGATCGCGCCGACCGGGTTCTGTCCCTGGTGCGCCAGACCCGAGGCGGGGCGTTGTACGAACCGGCCTGGGGCAAGCGCATGACCGGCGAGGGACCCTACGCCCAGATGATTGCTCAGCGCGTGAGATTGGCCTGCCAACGCCTTGGACTCACGCGACGAACGGTCGGACTCGACACGACCCGATTCGCGACGCCACGACCGGATCGAGGACAAATGTCGCTGTTTGATGACTAACCGAGGCTTTTTGTTCTAACAGTTTAATAACTACCGGTCATATCTAATTGATATAACTTAGAATTAAAGGTATTGCCGTAATTGTAATGCGAAACCGCGAACCGGGTTACGGGATGCACTCCTAGCCTGGGAATCGCGCTGAACTTCTCTAGACTACACCAGATGGCCGCAACCCCGCCGACCCGACCTTCCGCCTCCCTGGAACTCGATGCCGGCGCCACGCGAGGCGCGCTGGTGATCGGGGTCGACGAGGTGGGGCGGGGGCCGCTCGCGGGACCGGTCGTCGCCGGAGCCGCCGTTCTCGACCTCGCCCGTCTACCAGAGGCAATCGCCGCCGGTATCGCCGATTCCAAGGCGCTTTCGCCGGCCCGACGCGCGGCGGTTCTCGTGGCGGTCGGTCCCTACGCCACCCTCGCGCTTGGACGGGCCGAGGTTGCGGAGATCGACGCGTTGAACATCCTGAACGCGTCGCTTCTCGCCATGCATCGCGCCGTTGATGCCTTGCTCGCGCAACTGGACGTCGGCCCGCCGGCACTGGTGCTGGTGGACGGCAACCGCCTCCCCGACTGGCCGTATGCTGCCAGGGCCGTGGTCAAGGGTGATGCCCGCTGTCTGTCGATCGCGGTTGCGGCGATCGCCGCCAAACAGGCCCGGGATGCGGAGATGGCTGGCTTGGCCGTTCGATACTCGGACTACGGTTGGGAGCGCAACGCCGGCTACGGCACGGCCGAACATCGTGCGGCGCTGATCGCGCACGGTGTCACTCCACACCACCGCCGCAGCTTCGCGCCGGTCCGCGTCGCCAGGCACAATCGTGGAACAGGAGGGGGGTAAAGACGACTCTAACCCCTATATCTTGGGTCATACCGATAAGCCATTGAGTCTATTTAGTGATTCGATCCTTCTGATTGACCGAAACCCAGGTCCATGCGATTCTGCGCGCCTTCAGCTTGGCACGGGCGGGGAACATGACGGGGCACAATCGATTGCCGGTCGGGCGAATCCTGACCGGGGACAGCGTGGCGACTCTCAAGCAGTTGCCGGAGTCCAGCGTTGATCTGATTTTCGCCGATCCACCATACAATCTGCAGCTTGGCGGTGAGCTGTACCGCCCGAACAACACCCGGGTCGCCGGGGTCGACGACGACTGGGACCGGTTCGGCGGGTTCGAGGCTTATGACGCCTTCACCCGCGCCTGGCTGGCCGAGTGCCGCCGCGTGCTCAAGGACACCGGCACGCTGTGGGTGATCGGCAGCTATCACAACATCTTCCGCGTCGGGTCGACCTTGCAGGATCTGGGCTTTTGGGTGCTGAACGATGTGATCTGGCGTAAGGCGAACCCGATGCCGAACTTCCGCGGCAAACGCTTCACCAACGCCCACGAAACCCTGATCTGGGCTGCCCGCAGCGAGAACACGCGGAAATACACCTTCAACTACGACGCCATGAAGGCGCTGAACGACGATCAGCAGATGCGCTCGGATTGGTTTCTGCCGCTGTGCACCGGCGCCGAGCGGCTGAAGGACGCCGAGGGCAACAAGGCGCACCCGACGCAAAAGCCGGAAAGCCTGCTGGCACGGGTGATCCTGGCGGCGTCGCGCCCCGGCGATGTGGTGCTCGATCCGTTCTTCGGCACCGGCACCACCGGTGCGGTGGCCAAGCGCCTGGGCCGCCGCTGGATCGGCATCGAGCGTGACCAGGGTTATGTCGAGATCGCCCGCAAGCGCATCGCCGAGACCGAGGCGGTGGACGATCCACTGGCCTTGGCGCTGGCGAACAAGCGCGAACAGCCACGCATCCCGTTCGGCCGGCTGATCGAGGAGGGGCTTCTGCAGCCGGGTGAAGTACTGTTCGACACCCGCCGCCGCTGGACCGCCAAGGTGCGGGCCGACGGCCATCTGATCAGCGCCGAGCACAAGGGTTCGATCCATGCCGTCGGCGCCGCCGTCCAGGGGGCACCGGCGTGCAACGGCTGGACCTTCTGGCACGCCGAACGCAAGGGCATGCCGGTGCCGATCGACGCCTTCCGTCAGCAAGTGCGGGCTATGGCCGAGTCGTCGGTAATGGTGGTCTGACCGTCTGCAGCAGGATCAAGCCCGCCACCAGGAACACGATGATGGTCGCCATGCCGGCGCGCTGGCTGTCGAAGGCCAGCGTGGCCCAGCCCAGCACCAGGGGCCCGGCGAAATTGGTGACCTTGCCGGACAGGGCGAAGATGCCGAACATCTCGGCCCGCTGCTCGGCCGGGGCGAGATGGGCCATCAGCGTCCGGCTGGCGGCCTGGACCGGGCCCATGAACGTGCCCATCGCCATGCCGGCGACCCAAAACCACGTCTTGTCCGGCGCCAGCAAGGCCAGGGTACCAAAGAGAGCCAACCCGATCAGCGCGCCGGTGATCGCCCGTTTCGGGCCGACCCAATCGTCGATCCAGCCGAACGCCACCGCCCCGGCGCCGGCGGTCAGGTTGAGGGCGATGCCGAACACGATGATCTCGTCGAACGCCATGCCGAAGGTGCCGGCGGCGTAGATGCCGCCGAACGCGAACAGGGTCGTCAGCCCATCGGCGTACAGCATCCGGGCGACCAGAAACCGGGTCATCGTGTCGCGCCACCGCAAGCCCCGTACCGTGCGACCGAGCTGTCGCAACCCGTCGCCAACGGCGCGGCGCAACGGCGCGCGCGCGCGCATCGGCGGCTCTGGGACCAGCAAGAAAGTCAGCAGGCTGAACACCGCGAACCAGAGGGCGACCAGCAGAACGGTGGCGCGCACCGGCTCCGCCATCGCCGGATCGAGGCCGAACGGCGGCGGGTCGGCCTGCACCAGAACGAACAACGCCACCACCAGACAGGCAAGCCCACCGAAGTAGCCGAGCCCCCAGCCGAGTCCGGAGATCCGTCCCAGGGCCGCTGGCGGCGCCACCTCGGCCAGCATGGCGTTGTAAAACACCGTCGCGAATTCGAAGCCGATGGTGGCGATGATGACCAGGCTCAACGCCCGGACCACGAAGGACGGGTCCGGCTCCACCGTCCAGAGCGCGGCGGTGGCCAGAACACAGAGCAGCGTGAAGACGGCCAACCATGGTTTACGCCGGCCGGTACGGTCGGCGATCGCCCCCAGAACCGGGCTCGCCACCGCGATCACTACCGCCGCGATCGCCGTGGCGTTGCCCCACAGGAAAGTGCCCGTGGTGGTGTCCGGCGCCACGCCCTGGGTGAAATAGGTCGCGAAGACGAAGGTGGAGACCACCGTCGGAAACGCCGAATTCGCCCAATCGTACAGGCACCATCCGACGACGGGACGGGTTAGCAACCGGCCGCCGTCGCTCACGCCGAAGACCGCCCCACCAGAGCCGACGTCATCGCGTCGACAACGTGCGCATCTGGCCGTTGGCGACCGCCAGCATGGCCAAATCGACAGCGTCGGTCGCCTTGAGGTCGGCCAGCAGTCGTTCAGTCCGGGCGACGGCGTCGCGCCGGGTATCGGCCCAGGCACCGATCGCGCCGTCCATCTTCGTACCTTTGGCCGCGGTCTTTTTCGAGCCGCCATTGACGGTCAACACGTCCTGCGCGAGCATATTTTGGTGGCCGTAGAAATCATCGACCAGGGCCGAGACCGCCATTTTCTGCCAGTGGGTTTCGGCCACCAAGGCAACGGCCCGATCCCGCAGCCAATCCAGCGCGAAACGCGCGCCGACGCCGAAATAGACCCGTGCCACCGGCTCGACAACGCCACCCGAGGCCGCCGCCAAGCGCACCACGTCGCAACCGGAGGCCAGTGCATCGAGAGCGGCAACCTGATGTGCCAGATCTTTCGGAACCCCTTGGTCGGTGAAGGTCTTAGCCTGGGCGGCGAGCGCTTTCCTGTCATGCTCGCCCAGTACGTCGACGAGGCATTCCTTCAGGGCGGCAACGCCCGGCGCGAACTCGTCAACGTGAGAGGCCACATCAAGCGGTTGCCGGCCATTGCGCAGGAACCAAATGGTCTCGCGTTCCACCAGCTGCTGAACTTCCCGCAGCATTGCCGTCTGCAACGCCGCCGGCGCCTTGTTGTCCAGCGCCTCGATCGCTTCCCACAAGGACCGAAGACCGAACACGTCGCGGACTATGGTGTAGGCCCGGGCGATGTCGGGTGCCGTGGCCCCTGTCTGATCGCGTAGTGAATTGATAAAGGTGGCCCCCACCCGGTTGATCATCGAGTTGGTGACCGAGGTGGCGATGATCTCGCGCCGCAATCGATGGTTGGCGATCGGCTTCGTGTATTTCGCGCGCAGTCGCTCGGGAAAATACAGTGACAGATCGTCGAGCAGTCGCGGATCGTCCGGCAGGTCGCTCTCCAGCAACTCGTCGTATAGTGCCATCTTCACGTAGGCTAGAAGCACCGCCAGTTCCGGCCGGGCCAGCCCGGTGCCACTGCTGGCCCGGTCGGCCAAGGTCTCGTCGTCCGGCAGGTACTCGATTGCCCGATTGAGCCGGATGTGGCTGCGTTCAAGCTCGCGCATCAACCGGGTTTGAGCATCCAGCAGCAATACCCCTTGGGCGGCGGCAATGGTCAGCGCCAGGGTCTGGTCGTAGTTATCGGCCAGGACCAGATCCGCGACCTCGTCGGTCATGGCCTCGAGCAGCGTGTCGCGCTGTTTCAAGGTCATGTCGCCGTTCTGCACGATCGAGCCCAACAGGATCTTGATGTTGACCTCGTGGTCCGAGCAGTCGACGCCGGCCGAGTTGTCGATGGCGTCGGTGTTGAGCCGCACGCCGCGCAGGGCGGCCTCGATCCGCCCGCGCTGGGTGACGCCCAGGTTGGCGCCCTCGCCAACCACCTTGGCGCCGATTTCAGTCGAATCGATGCGCACGGCATCGTTCGCCCGGTCGCCGACCTCGGCGTTGCTCTCGCGGGTCGACTTCACATAGGTGCCGATGCCGCCGAACCATAACAGATCAGCCTCGGCGCGGAGCATGTGCCGGATCAGCCCGTTCGGGGTGATCGTATCCGTGGACAGGCCGAACCGGCTCTTGATCTCCGGTGTCAGCTTGATCGACTTGGCGGCGCGTTCGAACACGCCGCCACCTTTGGAAATCTTGCTGGCGTCATAATCGGCCCAGGAGGAACGCGGCAGCTCGAACAACCGCTTGCGCTCAGTGATGCTCTTGGGGCCGTCCGGGTTTGGGTCGATAAAAATGTGCATGTGGTTGAACGCGCCGACCAATCGGATGTGCTTGGACAGCAGCATGCCGTTGCCGAACACGTCGCCCGACATGTCACCGCAGCCAACCACGGTGAAATCCTGGGACTGGGTGTCGTGGCCAAGCTCACGGAAATGGCGCTTGACCGATTCCCACGCGCCCCGGGCGGTGATGGCCATTTTCTTATGGTCGTACCCGGCCGACCCACCAGACGCGAAGGCGTCATCCAGCCAGAATCCATAGTCCTGCGAGACACTGTTGGCGATGTCGGAAAAGGTCGCCGTGCCCTTGTCGGCGGCGACCACCAGATAGGGATCGTCGTCGTCGTAACGCACCACCGCCCGTGGCGGGATGATGTCGGGGCCGACAATGTTGTCGGTGATGTCCAGCATCCCGCGCATCAAGATCTTGTAGCACTCGATGCCTTCGGCCAGGGCGTCCTCGCGGCTACCGCCAACCGGAGGGTGCTTGACCACGAAACCGCCTTTCGAGCCGACCGGCACGATGACCGCGTTCTTGACCTGCTGCGCCTTCATCAGCCCGAGAATCTCGGTGCGGAAGTCCTCGCGTCGATCGGACCACCGGATGCCGCCGCGCGCCACCTTGCCGCCGCGCAGATGCACCGCCTCGACCCGGGGCGAATAGACCCAGATCTCAACCAGCGGGCGGGGCAACGGCAGCTCCTCGATCGCCTGACTATCAAGCTTGAACGACGTATAGCTCTTCGGGCGCCCATCCGCCGCCGGCTGGTAGAAATTCGTCCGCAGGGTCGATTGGATCAGGTTCAGGAACCGCCGTAGAATTCGGTCCTGGTCCAGATTGACGACCGCGTCCAGCGCCGCCTCGATTTTCGACGTCAGCGTGGCGCATTTTTCCTCGCGTCCCGATGTCAGTTCGGGGTCGAAACGAGCGGTGAACAGGTCGACCAACAACCGCGCGATGCCGGCATAGGTCTGAAGGGTCTCCTCCATGTAGTCCTGGGAGAAGGTAAAGGCGGCCTGTCGCAGGTATTTGGCGTAGGCACGCAGCACCGTCACCTCGCGCCAGGTCAATCCGGCGCCCAGCACCAGACCGTTGAACCCGTCATCGTCCATCTGGTTGTTCCAGACGGCGGCGAACGCGTCCTGGAACGGTTGCTTGATCGCGGCCAGGTCGACATCGGAGCCATCGCGCAGGCGCATCTCGAAATCATGGGCCCAGATGGGGTTGTTCAGCGCCTTGCCGCCGATTTCGAACGGCACTTCGGCCAGCACCTTCACGCCCATGTTCTCAAGCATCGGCATGACGTCGGACAGCGGAACCGGCGAGCCGCAATGGAACAGTTTCAGATGCAGGACGTCGTCGTCGGTGCCGACCGGACGGAACAAATTCATGCCCAGATCGCCATGCGCGCGCAGCTCTTCCATGCGCTCGATGTCGAAGATGGCGGCGTGGGCGGTGAAGCTTTCGCGATAGGCCGTCGGGAAAGCGGCGCCGTACGTGCGAAGCAGCTTGTTGGCGGTTTCCTCACCCTTATCCTCGACCAAGGCCTCATGCAGTTTGTCGGTCCAACTCCGACCGGCCTCGATCAAACGCTCCTCAAGCTCGACCGGGTCGACAGCGGGCACTTCACCCCGTGTGGTCTTGATGATGAAGTGCAGCCGCGCCAACGCCGAGTCGGACATCTGAGTGTAGAACGCAGTGACCTGGCCGTTGAAGGCGGATTCCAGAATACCCTGAAAGATTTGCCGCAACTGCGTGTTGAAATGGTCGCGTGGCACGAACACGAGCGCCGAGACGAACCGTTCAAACGCGTCATGGCGAACGAACAACGAGGTCTTCTGGCGTTCCTGGAGATGCAGGATGCCGATGGTGATTTCGAACAACTCGTCTTCGGTCGCCTGGAACAGCTCGTCGCGCGGATAGGTTTCCAGGATATTGACCAGCGCCTTGCCGTCGTGGCTGGCGGGCCGGAACCCCGCCCGCTCGACGATTTTGTCGACCCGGCGGCGCAGCAGCGGGATTTCCTTGGGACTCTGATTGTAAGCGACCGAGGTGAACAGGCCGATGAAACGGTGCTCGCCGACCACCTTACCTTTTTTGTCGATTTTCTTGACGCTGATCGAGTCGAGCGGCACCGGCCGGTGCACCGTGGAGATCTTGTTGGCCTTCATGATCAGCAACGAGGTCGGCGCCAGCAGGAAGCCGCGCACGTCCTCCGGGAGTGTGCCGAGTTCGCGCAGGCCGTCGAACACGCTGACCTCCGGCGATCGCAGAATACCAAGGCCGGAGCCGTCGACGATGGCCATCTTGGCCTTGGTCCCGGCGCCGACATAGTCGTAGGCTCGGTATCCCAGGAAGGTGAAGTGGTTGGCCTCGATCCAGCGCAGGAAGGCGCAGACCTCATCCACGTCTTCTTTCGCCATCGTGGATGGCGGCGCCTTGTCGATGCCGGCAATCACGTCGACCATGGTCTTGCGCATGGTGCGCCAGTCCTCGACCGCGGCGCGCACATCGGACAGCACCTGGGCCAGGGTCTTCTCGATATCCCGCAACGCGTCCTGCGAGGTCTGCTCCGAGATCTGAAGATGCATATAGGACTCGCCGATCGCGTCGGCCTCGTCCCCCTCGGCGTTCAGCAACTCGGTCGCCGTCCCCTTGGCGTCGCGCCTGACCCTCAGGATCGGGTGGATCACCAGGTGAACGGTAAGCTCCTTCTGGCTCAGCGCGGCGGTAACGCTGTCGACCAGGAACGGCATGTCGTCGTTGACGATCTCGATTACCGTGTGCGGCGATTGCCAGCCAATTTCTTCGAACCGCGGGTTGTAGGCCCTAATCTTCGGGGTCTTGGCCGGCCGTTCCCGGCCGAGGGTCCACATGGTGATCGCGGCGCCGAAGAGATCCTCGGTTTCCTTGTGGGTAAGGTCCTGGGGGGCGACGTTGGCGTAGAACTGCCGTAGGAACCGTTCGGCCGTTTGCGCCTTGGTGTTTTGCAGCCGATCGCGCACCAGCGCGGCCACGGCGTCGATCTTCTCGCTTTTCAGCGTTTCCATGCGAGTCCGCATTGGTCCCTCCCCGCGCCTCGGGCCTCACGCGTCGTGACGCGCGCCCGAGAGGAGGGTATCGTAAAGCGGAATCACGCGAAAGCGGTGGAATAATAGGGATTTCATACCGTTCGTGCACACGGCTGGCGTACCGGCAAACGGTCGCCAAAGTCTTCTTTGCACGCCTCGTAAGTTGGAGCGGGCGATGAGATTCGAACTCACGACCCTAACCTTGGCAAGGTTATGCTCTACCCCTGAGCTACGCCCGCGCTCCGATGCACCTGTTGAGGGGTGCCGTCGAGGTCGCGGATAATACCCGCGAGAACGCCGAATGCAAGGGCTCTGTTCGGGATTCTCAGCGCCGCGGTGAGGCGCTGCTTCGGGAGTTAAAATTCTTTTTATTTCAGCAATTTATGCCGCAACTCATTTGCTGGAATCGACAGCAAGGTGAAACACTGCCCAGGCGAGGCCACTATCATCCTCGGTCGATTGACCGGCGATGCTGTTTGGCGGGAAGACCAGCCAGAGCGGGCCGCGCCCGCCGATGGACAACGGCTGACCGTCGGCCTCCAACGCCAGCACGACGGTGCCTGCGGTGATGTCCGCCATCGTGAATTCCGGCGCGTAACCGTCGAGCGCCTGAACCCGCACCCGGTTTCCGTCGGCACCAACGGCGGCCAGAACATCCTTCAACAACGGGCCGCGCGCCGTGACTTTAGTTGGCCAGTTCGGGTATTTCGTGGTTATCGTCGCCTGCGGCAAGGCCAACAAGGCCGCGCGGTCAAAGGCGAAGGCGGCCTTGAAAGTCTCTTTCAGCGTCTCGAACAAACTGTCCCGGAACGGGTCGAACGGACCGCGGTTCGTGGTCTTGATGGCGCCGGTGACCGTCAGCAGGACCGGCTCACCCTGCTGGGCAAGGGCCGGGGATGCCGCCGGCACTATGAGGCTCAGGGTGATGAGCATAGCGGCGAACGGCGCAAGAAGTCGGCTCATGACGGGTCTCCGACTGGCTAGATGACAGGCGTGGTGAAGCGTTTGAGGATGTTAGCATCATGACATGGCAGGTCGAGAGCGCCGACGCGGGGAAGGCGTCATCCGACGGTCATCGCTTGGCTCTTTGAGCCAGGGCCGTCTCTGGGCTAGAACTCAAGCGATGACGGATGTTGATCTCGACGGGCAAGCCATGCCCACCAGCCCGGAGGCTCTGTTGGCGCGTCTTGACGCGCTCGGCATTGCCTATGCCCGGCATGATCATCCGCCGTTGTTCACGGTCGAGGACTCCAAGGCGCTGCGCGGCGATCTTCCCGGCGGGCACTGCAAGAATTTGTTCCTGCGGGACAAAAAGGGGGCGATGTGGCTGGTGGTCTGTCTTGAGGATCGTCGGATTGACCTGAAGGCACTGGGCGACCGGCTCGGCGGCGCGCGGCTGTCCTTCGGCAGCGCCGACCGGTTGCTGCGGGTGTTGGGGGTGGCTCCGGGGGCGGTGTCGCCGTTTGCCTTGATCAACGACACCGAGTGTGCCGTGACCGTGGTGCTGGATCGCGGGATGCTGGAGCATCGGCCGCTCAACTATCATCCACTGACCAACGAGGCGACCATCGCCGTCCAGCCGGAGGATCTCGTGCGCTTCATTGAGGCCTGTGGACACCCGATCCGCGTTGAAAGCGTGGACGATCTGGCGCCGGCATGATGATCATTTGGCTCGTGGGTCTTGTCGGACCGACGACTGATCTTAGATTTGCTTACCAAAGAATGGGGAAAGATTGATGAACTCGATCTTGGGCATGGAAGGCGCGCCGGTCGCCGGCGGGCCGAATCCGATCAAGGACGCGACCACCGCAACCTTCGTGGCGGACGTGATCGACGCCTCGCAGGACGTGCCGGTGTTGGTCGACTTCTGGGCGCCGTGGTGCGGGCCGTGCAAGCAGCTCACACCGGCGCTGGAAGCGGTGGTTCGGCGCGCGGCCGGCGCGGTCCGACTGGTCAAGATCAACATCGACGAGAGCCCGGAGATCGCCCAGCAACTGCGGATTCAGTCGATCCCGACAGTCTACGCGTTCAAGAACGGCCAGCCGGTGGACGGATTCCAGGGAGCGGTCCCGGAGAGCCAAATCCAGGAGCTGGTCGATCGGATTTCCGGCGGCGCCTCCAAGGAGTCGCCGATCGCCCAGGCGCTCGACCAGGCGGAGCAGTTGCTGGACGCCGGCGATCACCACGGCGCGGGCGGCATTTTCCAACAAATCCTTCAGCATGATCCGGAGAACGTTCCGGCCTTCGCCGGATTGCTGAAAAGCCTCATCGCCACCGACCGGGCCGACGAGGCGCGTGCGGCTCTCGCGCAGGCGTCGGAAAAAATGGCCGCCGATAAGGCCATCCAGGCCATCGCCACGCAGCTTGAGCTGGCAGAACAGGGCGCGGCGGCGGCTGGCGCCGTTACCGAGCTACAGGCCAAGATCGACGCCAACCCCAAAGATCACCAATCCCGCATTGATTTGGCGGCGGCGCTGTATGCCGCGGGCGACTCCGAGGGCGCCGTCGCGCAGTTATTGGAGAGCATTCGCCTCGACCGCAAGTGGCAGGACGAAGCCGCTCGCAAGGCGTTGTTGAAGTATTTCGAGGCTCTGGGGCCGACCGATCCGGTGACCGTGGACGCACGCCGCCGGTTGTCCTCGATCCTGTTCGCGTGACCTGATCCGCGCGCCGATGACCGACAGCCCATTCGCCCACCGTTTCGAGGAGCTGCCCAACACCATACCGGTGTTCCCATTGGCTGGCGTGCTGTTGTTGCCGCGCGGGCGTCTGCCGCTCAACATCTTCGAGCCACGGTATCTGAACATGGTCCGGGATGCGTTGGGCGCCGGCCGGCTGATTGGCATGATCCAACCCCTCCCCGAGGCTGATGGTGCGGCCGAACCGGCGCTCTACCGGGTCGGGTGCGCCGGCCGGATCACCGAATTTGCCGAGACCGACGACGACCGGCTCCTGATCACGCTGACCGGGGTGTGCCGGTTCACCGTGGATCAGGAAGTGACGTCAATGCGTGGCTATCGGCGCGTGGTCGCCGATTGGAGCAGGTTCGAATCCGATTTCACCGCCGAGGGCGGCACCGGCTTGGACCGGGAGGCGCTGACCCGGCGGCTGCGGCTTTATTTCGATGCCCATGACATTACCGCCGATTGGGATACCATTCGCGACACCCCGAATGAGCGGCTGATGACCACTTTGGCAATGGTGTGCCCGTTCGCGCCGAACGAGAAGCAGGCTCTGCTTGAGGCGGATGATCTGAAAGCCCGGTCGACCGTGCTGGCAACGTTGCTGGACATGGCGACCTTGGGCGAAAAGGGAGGCGACCATGCCCGGCACTGACACCGCCATCGGATCCGAGACAGTGACGGCCGTCGACCCCAAGCTGTTGGAGATCCTGGTTTGCCCGATCACCAAGCGGCCGTTGAGTTATGATCGTGCGCGGGGAGAGCTGATCAGCGAGGCGGCCGGGTTGGCGTTTCCCATCCGCGCGGGTGTACCGATCATGCTGGTCGAGGAGGCCCGCCGGTTGGATGAGGAACCGGTGATCGAGCCGTCAGTTGGTGACGCGGCGCCGGAGGATCTTCTATGACCGCGCGTCCAAGCGAACTTCGGGTCTCGAAGGACCGACGCACCTTGACCCTTGGCGATGACTCCGGGGATGGGGGAGCGATTTCCGCCGAACTGCTGCGGATCGAGAGTCCCTCGGCAGAGGTGCAAGGGCACGGCGCCGGTCAAAAGACGCTGGTGGCGGGCAAGCGGGGCGTCACCATTCAAAGCATCGAGCCGGTTGGCAACTACGCGGTGCGTATCGGCTTCGATGATGGCCACTCGACCGGTATCTACACTTGGCCCTATCTGGCGAAACTGGCGGCCGAAGGGCCGGCGATGCTCGTTGTCTACGAGCACGCGCTGGCTCAAGCGGGCCTGTCGCGCGATGGCTGATACCCGAACCGGCTTTTAGAGCGGTTCGCCGCGCAGCAGCCGGGGAAGGGAGCCCAGCGTCCCCATGGCGTGACGGATCGCCGCCCGCTTGAATGCCGGGATCCTCTCGACCAACCCCAATCCCAGCCCTCGCACCGTCCGCAACGGGGCGATATCGTTGGAAAACAACCGGGTCAGCCCGTCGGTCGCGGCCACCAGGGTCATGGTGTCGAAGCGCCGGCGGCGTTGGTAATCGCGTAGCACCGTCGCGCTCCCGAGGTCGAGACCCAGCCGGCTGGCGTCAGTCAATACTTCGGCCAGGGCCGCCACGTCACGCAGGCCGAGGTTGAAGCCCTGACCGGCGATCGGGTGAATGGCGTGCGCGGCGTCGCCGACCAGGGCGACCCGTTCCGCCACATAGGCCTCGGCCACGACTAACGACAGCGGATAGACCTGGCGTGGCCCGAGCGGGGTGAGCCGGCCCAGCGAATCGCCGACCCGCTCTTGCAAGGCGGCGCCGAACGTCGCGTCGTCCAGTTGGGCGATGTGGTTCGCGACCTTGGTCCGTTCGGTCCAGACCAGCGCCGAGCGTTGGTGGCGCAACGGCAGCAGGGCGATCGGCCCCCCCGGCAGGAACCGTTCATGCGCCAGATTATGATGCGGTCGTTCATGCGCGATGGTGTCGACGATACTCGACTGTCGGTAATCGGTGGTGGTCACCCGGATACCCGCCAGATCGCGCAACCGCGATCGCCGGCCGTCGGCGCCCAGGATCACCGGCGCCGTCAAGGTTTGTCCGTCGTCCAACGTCAAAGTGGCGCCACCGGCTTGACGCCTCAGCGCCGCCGCGATGCCGGGAGCGATGATCGAGACCCGGTCGCCGTGGGCGGCAAGCCGGTCAAGCAACGAGGCCTTCAGCGCGGTGTTGCCGACGATATGGCCCATCGGCTCGTCACCGGCCGCGCGGTGGTCGTAATGCAGGTAAAATGGCGACTCGAAATCCGACACCCGAATGTCCAGGATGGGTTCGGCATCGCTGGCGACCGCGTCCCAGGCGCCGAGTGTGGTCAGCAGACGGCGCGATGACAGCGAGATCGCCGTGGTCCGAACATCGCTTTGGCCACCGGCTGCGGTGCGAGGATCGATTTGGTCGACCAGGCTCACGGTCAATCCGCCCTCGGCCAAAGCCAGCGCCGTGGTCAACCCCGACAGGCCGGCACCCAGGATCACCGCGTCACGGGCGGTGGCCGTCCCATTCCTCATCGGTCACTCCTTAGGTCACCGGTAGACCCTAGCTCACCGGCTGCCGGGAGCAAACGTGGCGCAGTGCCGCAAGATATTGCATAATTTATAGGCAAATCACCCAAGGCGCCGAAATTTTAAGCATATATTGTGATCATGCGGACCTCTATCTCCCGAGTCATGATCCCAGTCATTTGAAAAGAAACAATTTATTGCAACGCACCAAACCGGCACGCTTCTTGAGATGACGATACTCGGCGCGCGGAACGCCGCCCGTTCGTTTGGAGCATGGCTGTCTCGGGGGGACCCAAGTGGAGATGGCCGGCGCCCGATGAGCGTGACAGAACCACAGGCGCGAGGTTTGACGGCATGAAACTCGTCATGGCCATCATCAAGCCCTTCAAACTCGACGAGGTCCGCGAATCCCTCACCGCCCTGGGCATCCAGGGGCTCACGGTGAGCGAGGTCAAGGGCTTCGGTCGGCAGAAGGGACAAACGGAAATCTATCGCGGCGCCGAGTACTCGGTGAACTTCCTACCCAAGGTCAAGGTCGAGGTGGTCGTCGCTGACGATCTGGTCGGCCAGGTTGTGGAGTCGATTCAGAAATCGGCAAACACCGGTCGGATTGGGGATGGGAAGATCTTCGTGCTCGACGTCAGCCAGGCGGTGCGTATCCGCACCGGCGAGTCCGACGCGGACGCGCTTTGAATCATGGCGGGAGATCGCACGATGAAGACATTTATCACCTGCAGCCTGTTGGCTGTGGCCACGGGCGTCGCCACGATTGGTTTCACCACGGCGGCGTCGGCGGAGGTTTCGGTCGAGACGGCGTTTATCTTCAACACCTTCTCGTTCCTGTTCCACGGTGTCCTGGTGATGTGGATGGCCGCCGGCTTCTCGATGCTCGAGGCCGGCTTGGTCCGCTCCAAGAACACCACGATGCAGCTGACCAAGAACATCGCGCTCTATTCGATCGCCGGGCTGATGTACTGGGCCGTCGGCTACAACCTCATGTACATGGATGTCGCGAGCTGGATCGGCACGCCGATGCCGTGGTCGGCTGCCGACGTTCTGGAAGGTGAGAAAGCCTTCCTGAACGACGATGGTGACCCAAGCTACAGCGGCGCCTCGGACTGGTTTTTCCAGATGGTGTTCGTCGCCACCGCCGCCTCGATCGTCTCGGGCACCCTGGCCGAGCGGATCAAGCTGTTGCCGTTCCTGATCTTCACGGCGGTCCTGACCGGGGTGCTGTACCCGATCCAAGGCTCCTGGACCTGGGGTGGTGGTTGGTTGTCGGAAATGGGCTTCAGCGACTTCGCCGGCTCGACCATCGTGCACTCGGTGGGCGGTTGGGCGGCCTTGACGGGCGCGATCATCCTCGGCGCGCGCAAGGGCAAGTACAGCGCCGACGGGTCGGTCAACCCGATGCCCGGCGCCAACCTGCCGTTGGCCACGTTGGGCACCTTCGTGCTGTGGATGGGCTGGTTCGGCTTCAACGGCGGCTCGCAGCTGGCGCTCGGGTCGGCGGCTGACGTCTCGGCCATCGCCATCGTCTATGTGAACACCAATCTCGCGGCCGCGGCCGGCGTGGTGGTCGCAATGATTCTGACCCAGCTGATGTTCAAGAAGATGGATCTCACGCTGGTTCTGAACGGCGCCATCGGCGGTCTTGTCGCCATCACGGCGGGTCCGGATCTCCAGCAGCATGCTTACGCCATCATTATCGGCGGCATCGGCGGCGCGTTGGTGGTGATTGCGGTTCCGCTGATCGACAAGCTGAAGATCGACGACGTCGTCGGCGCAATCTCGGCCCATCTTGTCTGCGGCATCTGGGGCACGCTCGCCGTCGGAATCTTCGGATCCGGCGCGATCGTCACCCAGTTCATCGGAATTGTTGCGATCGGCGCCTTCGTGTTCATCACCAGCCTGATTGTCTGGCTGATCCTGAAAGCGACGATCGGCATCCGCGTTGACGAAGAAGCCGAAATGGCAGGTCTCGATACATCCGAACTGGGAATGGAAGCATATCCAGAGTTCGGACGGGGCTCGTAGGGCGGCCAGCGCCGCTCTAGATCGCCACCAGAGTATTCCACCCTTAGGCGCGCCACGCCGGGGTGGTCACTAGCCGGAGACCGGACGCACTGCCATCCGTTCGGTCTCCGGCGACTACGACCAGATGCGACGCACATCTGCCGACATGCGCCGCACTTTCTCCCGCTGCGAGAGGAGAGACAGCCGCCCCGCCGCCCTGCGGGGCGGTTTTTCATCGCCCCCGCCGGGAGTAGATGCGCATCGCGGTGAAGCGCCTATCTCCCTGATAAACAAGGGATAGATAGAATACCACTTAGGTATGTTCCCGGAATGTTCGTTACGAAGCCGGAATCAAACGAATCACGCCACCCCTTGTAGACCAGTATCTTAGCTGCCCATGATCATGTAGAATCTAAGCAACAGGCCGGAACCTGCTGACGCAATCCGGTGACTGTGTTTTTATGATTTGTTCTCATCCCGGCAGATGGCGGGTCGATGGGCGGGAGCGCGGGCTTGAAGCTTCGGGGCATATGAACGGCAGCAAGACAGAAACAGGGGCGGACATCGGATGCCGCTGAATGACCGGTTGGATGCGGTCGGTGATTATTCATTCGACCGGTTGCGGGCATTGCTGGGCGGGCTTGAACCGCCTGACGGCGTGATACCCATTGCCTTGTCCCTCGGCG